>JAMOOB010000118.1 GCA_027066265.1 Desulfurococcales archaeon | reverse complement strand
TATTCGTGGTTATGTTCGACGTTGCACGTTCTCTCCTAATATGTTGTTCTCTGGTTTGAAGCACTAGAGCGAATCCAATCTCGCTACCATCGATAGTCGTAGTCATGCCCACGAGCCTTCCCGGCAACTGACGTACGAACTTCATATCGTTTCGCGTACCCAAGATCCCGAGAGTAGATCCGCCATAGTATAGCCCTAGACCTAGCGGCTGTCCTTCTCCTACAACGATGTCTGCACCAAGTTCTCCCGGAGGCTTCAGTATACCTAGCGCAATGGGGTTGGAGAACACTATCGCGAGCCCACCTTTCTCGTGGACTATTTCTATGCTACGCTTAACATCTTCTACGACACCCATCGTATTCGGATACTCTAGAACTACCGCCGCTACATCGTTGTCGACAAGCTCCTTGAGCTTCTCCTCGTCGGTAGAACCATCGTTTCCTAGATCTATGTACTCGATCCTAGTACCTGTACCCCGTAGCCAGGTTTCCATCACCCTTCTCTTTATCGGGGATACCCCTCGAGAGACCAATACACGGTTTCTTCTCGTTATCCTTATAGCCATTCTAACAGCTTCCGCTAGAGCTGTAGAACCATCATACATCGAAGCGTTTACAACCTCTACTCCGTAGAGTTCCGCCATGAGGCTCTGATACTCGAATAGAGCTTGCAACAATCCTTGATTTATCTCTGGCTGGTAGGGTGTGTACGCTGTGTAGAACTCGTTCCTGAACGTGAGCTCCTTTACTACGGCCGGTACATAGTGGTAGCATACATCTATTCCACAGAATGGTGGTATCCTAGGCTTGTATATGCGTTGAGCGAGTTCTTTAAGATGTCTAACAACTTCGTACTCACTCAACGGCTTGCCGAAACCTACGTTAAGATCTCTATTGATCCTTACGCTAGGCGGTACATCGCTAAACAGTTCTTCAACGCTTTGAACACCGATCTCCTCTAACATCTTACGTAGAATCTCTGGATCGCTATTAAAGATCCAGTTATGAGGCAATACGCCTCGCCAGAGGATATCGTTCTATCAGCCGTACTTCAGTTTTTCTATGTCGCAAATCTTCTATACATGGTGAGATCCTTGAGGCAAACCCCTTTGATAGATGTACACGAATCGTTAGGTGCTTCGATAGGGGTATTCGCTGGAGTTAGAACGGCTCTCGACTTTGGTAATCCACTCGAAGAACACTTGGAAACACGTAGGAACGTAACAGTGTTTGATCTCAGCCACATGGGTAGGATCGTAGTTCGTGGAACAAAGGCTCGCGAATTCTTGAATCGATTGCTTGCGAAAGACCTTGAGAAGTCGTGCGACCTAAGAATGTTCGGACCGACAGCGTTTCTAAACGAACGTGCTGGATTCGTTGACGATGTAATGCTGTACAGGTTGAATGAAAATGAGTACTTGATAGTATGCAACGCAGTGAACGTCTCCAAGGTTATTGATTGGCTCCATAAACATAAGGAGCTGTTCGGCTTCACCGACGTTGTTATCGAAGACTTAACGGAACGCACTGCCATGATCGCGATTCAGGGACCTAGAGCTGCAGAGACTATGATAAATCTTGGCTTGAGTACCACAACTTCGCTCAAGCCCTTGGAATTCGTGTACGATGAACGTAGCTTCGTTAATCTACCGAACGCAACTCTGATAAGTAGGAGTGGTTGGACGGGCGAAGACGGCTTCGAGGTCATAGGCTCTATTACGAATGTGAAAGCATTGTTCGTAAAGCTCGTTCGAGACCTACGTGTACGTCCTGCTGGACTCATAGCTAGGGACAGTCTTCGAATAGAGATGGGGTTCTGCCTCTACGGGAACGAGATTGATGAGGATACTAATCCCTTAGAGGCGAGGTACTGGGTCTTCGATATCGATAAACAGACCGAATATGTAGGTAGGGATGCGCTCTTCAAGGTCTTGGCGGATGGTGTCGAAAAGATACGGCTAGGTCTACGCCTTAAGAAAGGGGTTAGGTTCGTACCTCGGAAAGGATACGAGATCTACATCGGGAACAGACGTATAGGGGTCGTTACGAGCGGTACTTACTCCCCCATACTTCAACGCTCGATAGCTCTAGCCTACATAGATTCTCGACACGCTGTACCAGGTCTCGAGGTCGAGATAGATATTCGAGGACGACGCTATCGAGCAAAGCTCGTTGACTTCCCCTTCGTACAGCCCTCCAGTAGACCAAAGTAGCTTTATACCCTCTCACCACCACCCTTTGAACGGTGGTGGCCGCGGTAGCTCAGCCCGGTAGAGCGCGGGACTGTGGAGCCCTCGGCGCAGAGATCCCGAGGTCCCGGGTTCAAATCCCGGCCGCGGCCCTCATTCACATATCGTTGCCCTTATAGCCCCCTTCTTCGCTTACTGCACGGGATCTTACGATGGCGCGCTCGAAGTATACGAAGTATCGAGATGTAATAGAGCGAATGGGATTTAGGCAGCTAGACGTGTTCAGGTATCAAGACCGTGAGATCATAAGAATGCAGCGTCTCACCGACGGTAAGGTCTTCATCGTAGAACTACCCAAGAAACGCGATGAAATGAGCTTAGAAGAGTTCGAGAAGATCGTTAAGGAACGAATGCGTCCTCTCCAGTAACCGCTCTATTATT
>JAMOOB010000117.1 GCA_027066265.1 Desulfurococcales archaeon | reverse complement strand
GTCTTGACGATTACTATACCTCGTCGTTCGTAAGCCTCCGTAAGAACCTCTATGCCTAAACCTAGGAATGCGTTCTCGATCTCCTCAGCAGCAGCAACCTCCCGACCTATCCTCGTTGTAGCAAACAGTTTAGGTTCAAGGCGCAGCTCAGAACCCTTGACTATGCTCATCCATCACCACGCTCGTGCTTCATCACAGCCGCTAACCCTTTCTACGCGAAGCTTAATAACGCCTCGGGAAGTATTAGGTTAGGACGTGGTGCGGGGGTGCCCGAGCCAGGTCAAAGGGGGCGGGCTTAAGACCTCCGGCTAGGTGTGGGAGACCCGCTGGCGTAGGCCTGCGTGGGTTCAAATCCCACCCCCCGCACCACAAAACTTCTCTTCGGTCTGACCTACGCTTACGTGCTATGCTAGGAAAGTACGTATACAATCGTTACCAGAGCCGAAGCCAGGAAGAAGAGAAGCCAAGCAAGAGGACTATAACGGAACACTTTCCACCCATCTAAGGGAGGCAATGGAATTAAGTTGAATAGCGCTAGAATGGCGTTGACCTCGCCCACAACCGTAGGTAAGTATGTGTATCCCTTGAGCAATAGATGGAAAGGTAATGCAAAGATTGATATCAAGAGATTCGTAAAGGGGCCACTTGCAGCTATTGCTGCAGTGATTCGGACTAGGTATCCATACGGCATTGGAGGTAGAACGATTTCTACGGCTCCAGGAGCTGCAATAACGAATCTACCCATGGTTGCTACTGATACGACTACTGCTAAGAGCAATCCCATGTACCATGCTCGGTATCTCGCAATAGCTCCGTATCGTTGAGCTACCTTTCTATGCATCATTTCATGAAATACGAAACCTAGCATAACAGCGATGGCATAGCTCGCAACAACTTCGAAATCTCTATTAATTATTGAATTGAATGAGAATGCGAACGTTAGCACAATCCACGACAGCACAAGGTCTCTTAGCTCGTGTTTATCCATAGCTAAGCCCTCGAAGTAGTGGCTAAAATTACCGCTATTAGTATCTTAGGGTCGGGGGATGATGATTGCGGCCGTAACCGAGAGGTGAGGAAAGGGCGGGCTTTCCGTGACCCCTTAGCTACTCGATGCCTTTGCTATAGCGTCGAGAATCGCGTCGAGCGACTTGCGAAGTTCTGCGGAGAGGAAGGATAGATCTAGCTGTATGAATCCTCGAACGAGTATAGACACTGCTTCACGTTGGTTGAACCCTTTTAGTTGAAGGTATTCAAGTTCTTCATCTCTAAGCTTTCCAATAGAAGCTTCGTGGTGTAGTTCCGAAGAGTTGTTGTAACTTACGAGTTCTGGAATCGTGTTGATGATGCTTCTAGGAGATAGCATGAGGGCGCTACACTCCGTATATCCGCGACTGCGATCAGCGTAAGCTTCTATCCTGAGCCTAGCTGAGATCCGTGCCTCATCACGAGCAAGGAGTTTGCTAACGAGTTCGGCACTCGATTCTGTTCCTTGGAGAAGAGCTTGCGTCTCAAGCGAGTACTTAGCATGGTCACGTCCAAGGACTACGTCCATAAGAACCGATCTGCTTCCCTCACCTTCAAGAGCACTTTTGAGGTACGCATGGAGAGTGTTTGCACTTGCAAAGTTTAGGTAGTAGGAGACGTAAGTCGAGTTACGACCTAGAACGACACCTTTCCTTGAACGAACGTGAGTAACTCGATTCCAGGAATGGATCGTTACATCGATGAGCTTCGCCCCCTCTTCTAGGTATATCTCGGTTGTTGAGACGTGTAATCCTAGGACTTCTGGAGCAATACTGCAACCAGTAACAATGACGGCTTCGGCACCTCTCTCAACGACCACGATGTTCTTCACTATCTGGTACCCTCCCGACATGAAGAAGCAAGTTTGTATCGGAATGGAGATCTTAGCTCCCGGTTTGACCCTGATAAAGTATCCGCCGACTCTCTTAAGATGGCTTAGAGCTGTGAATCTATCTAAGTCGACGGGCAACGCTTTCCACGAATACCTTTGTACTAGGTCGGGAAATCGATCCAATGCTTCGTCCAAGGTATACATTTCGACATCGCTGCTAAGCGATTTTATGAAGAGTATTCTGTTATCGAGCTGAACGTACTGTGCTATGTAGCTAGATACGTAGCGAGCTTCGCGAACCTCTAGAGTCTTTGTGGTAGTGAGCTTGTCGAGAGGAGGGATCTCGGAATCTAGATCTGGGACGATAGATTTGTTCAGGGCATGCTTAGCTCGGTCATCAAGACTCGTCACTTTATTCACCTGGATACGAAGTGTGTGAATCCACGACTTAGAACCTTCTCAAGGATATCGCTCGATGGTCCGAAAGCAACCGTTTCACCGTTGAGCATTACAACGGCTTTATTGTGCTTTACGTGCCTAGCTATGAGCCCGCTATGCGTAACGATCACCATTATCTCAGCAGTGCGTCTGAGAAGCTCCTCGATGGCTTCTGCCATCATGAGCACGCTATCAACGTCGACACCTGAATCCGGTTCGTCGATTAACGCTATCCGGGGCTGTTGAGCTATTAGAAGCGCTAGCTCGGCTCGTTTGAGTTCACCGCCACTAAAACCAACACCAAAATCTCTATCAAGTAGTTCGTTTAGTGAAAGTGCTCTAGATATCTCGCTT
>JAMOOB010000116.1 GCA_027066265.1 Desulfurococcales archaeon | reverse complement strand
CTAGCTAGCGGTGCTACGTACATTCTCAAGCTAGTAACATCGCACGGTAGTGAAGTGACGTATACATTCGTAGCACCATAAATAGCGTAACTGTACTACGTACTACCGATATGTGTCGCTCATGCACGATCTACATTTTAACCCTATTTTTCTCATCATGATCCTACATGATTCTTGGGGTTGCTTATGGGTGTTGATCTAGAGTTTGAGCTTAGGTATCTTCTAAGCGATGTTCTTGGTAAGGAGGTTAGTGTTGCTAACGTTGGTTTCGATTCTAGTAAAGCGGAGCTCTGCATGGATGTTGATGGGCGTAGGGTTTGCGTTGTTGTTAAGCAGTGTAGGGGTTTGGAGGGTTCTAAGGCTGTTAGGTGTATTTCCAAGGCTTTGACTAGCGATGAGAGGATTCTTAGGGAGTTGGTTGCTAGGATCGGTGGCGAGGTTCGTGGTTAGCGAATGCGATCTCTTGGTGAAGTACATCGAGAAATGCTTTGTTTGTCCACCCAACGTTTTCGAGGAGCTTGTTTGTCGTGTATACGAATCTCGTCGAAGAGGTTTTCGTAGGGTTCACCTCGTTCCTAAACACATTGCTTCGATTGATCTCGGAGATGTCGAGGTTGTTGCTGAGGGTGCTCTGGTTGGATGGGTCAAGGGGAGGAACTTCGTTCCATCCACCCAGCTCTTCGAGTTGCTGAAGGAGCTTGGTTGCGAGAATCGTTGCTGGGTTGTTGCCGAGGAGCATGGTGTGAAAGCTGTGCTCTACGGCAACGATCTACTCGTTACCTCTACCAAGGAGATCTCTCCCTACGCAAAGAAGGGTTGGTACGTAGCTATCGTGGATCCCAGCGATGGTAGGGTGGTTGCGGTTGGTAGGCTATGCATCGATTCCGAGGAGCTGAAGCGTGCTAGGGAAGAGGGTAGGATGCTGGAGGTCGTGGTCAAGAATGTGTTCGATCTAGGTATGGCGATAAGGAGAGAAGAGGTGTTCGACTAGCTTTAGAAATCGTGTAGTGACGTAGACGAACAGCCACATAGTTGTAGACGAATGCGGAGCATCGAAGCAGCGATACGCTTTCGAGAAGCTTCCGAAGTATTGTCGAAGGAAGGTATCGAGAGCATCGAGAGGTCTATGAAGGAGTTCCGCGAAAGGTTTTCGATTGAGAGAAGTCGAAGATGTTGGTGTCTATCTCGCTCGCCGTGATAGGGATACGCAAGGCATGGCGATGATCTGTTCTGAGCGTTGTCGAGATCTCGATTGAAAGAACTCGTTTTGGTACGCTAACGCTGTGAATCGATGCAGGGTTCCATCTTTAGTATTCTCTCCACATGTAGCCACACTTAGCGCATTTGTAGAAGGTTGTCGGTGGTTCGTCGGCGGCACGGGTCTGCATCTGCCATGCATACACTTCGTTGTGTCCACACTTGGGGCAGGTTACGTGTCCTCGTAGAAGGGTTGCGTTTGGTGGTACTCCAGCGCTCTTCTCTACAACGGCTATCTTCTCCTTCTCGGTGTGCACTATGGTTGTGCTGAGAACGAGGCTCGCTCCGCTCGCTGCTTCCTCGTAGCCGCACCTCGGGCACTTCAGCACCTTCCTAACCCTATCGATGCTCATTATCGAACCGCACCTGGGGCAGAACTTCATGTAACCACCTTCGAAGGGATGTTTGCGTAGCCCTACTTATAAGGTGTTATCCAGCTCTACACACTTCGCTGGGCGGGATGATGGTTTCGATGAGGTACGTACCTGAGAGCGATACGCTTGTGATAAGGCTCGATGAATTGTCTGCGCCTCGGAGCTACGTATCGATGGGTCCCGACGTCGTGGTTGGGATCGATGTTGCTGGAAGCATCGTTGAGATAAGGATTAGGAGCGCTTCTAGAAACGGTCTTCAGAGAGTTGCTGAGATCCTTCGAAGACGTAGGAGGAGGATCGCTTAGCCACTTTTTAGCTCGGTTAACGATCTCTTCCTCGCGTGATGAACCCAGGTGGCTCGGATCCTCTTCTCGGTGAAGAGATCAGCCTTGGCTGACCCTATCCCTCCGCGAACTCAAAGCATATTTCTCCGCTTCGATTCGTAGCGCTGGGGATACCTATGGGTACGCGTATCCATCTAGCTCTAGCCATCCTAGTCCTAGCCTTCGCAGCTCTGAACATGGTTGCTCTAGCAACGCTCTACGCCGAGACCAGCAATAGAATGACAGTCTTCGCTGCTAGGTACGTAGCTGGCGATGGAGACGACGAGTGGTCGAAGGGAGCGGTTCTAGCGGTAGAGAACGGTGTTCCATGCCTCTACGTCGTGGGCAACGAGTGGAGGAGACTCATGATCGCGAAGCTGTGTCTCGATGGCGTTAAGTGGGTAACAACGCTTGGCGATCCAGACAAGGGTGATCTGGGAGATTGGCCAGAGTTCAGGGATGTGTACCTAACGCCTCTCTACGTTCTCGCCGTTGGGTACACCGATAAAGCTGTTGGTGGTAGGGACGTCGTTGTAGCTGCCTTCGATAGATTCCTAGGCAAGCCGGTGTGGGTCAAGGTGTTCGGCGATCCCAACGCCGAGGATCGTGGATACGGAATCGTTGCCGACGCGCTCTACGTCTACGTCGTTGGCTACACCAAGGGTATGGGTGCCGATGGCAGGGATCTATTCGTTGCTAGACTAGATCTCGCG
>JAMOOB010000115.1 GCA_027066265.1 Desulfurococcales archaeon | reverse complement strand
AGATCGGGGTGCCATAGCATTGATAGATGCAGACAATGGCTTAGGGCATCCAGCAGCTCTTAAAGGTATGGAGATGGCGATGAGCAAATCTGAGACCTACGGGGTTGGGTTGGTGTTCGTTAAACGAAGCCATCATTTCGGTATAGCTGGCTACTACGCGTTGAAAGCAGCCGAGAAAGGATACATAGGTTTTGTTGCTACCAATAGCACTCCGCTCGTAGCCTACATCAACAGCGTTGAGCAATTCCTAGGTACGAACCCTATCGCGGTTGCGATACCGCGAAGAGTTCCACCTCCCATACTCTTCGATGCAGCAACGTCTGTTGTGCCCATCGGGAAGATAGAGCTCTTTGCTAAGCTAGGTAAGGAAGTACCGATAGGATGGGCTATAGACTTCGAAGGAAAACCTCTCTACGGAGATCCCAAGAAGGTCTTGGAAGCCATACGAAGAGGTATGGGAGCGTTACTACCTCTTGGAGGTGATAGCACTCTTCTTGGAGGACATAAAGGTAGTGGCATAGCCCTCATCGTGGATATTCTCTGTGGAGTGCTTTCAGGAGCTATGTGGAGTAAACACGTTAGGTATACGGTTGATCGAGAAGGAAGACCTGCTAACGTAGGTCACGTACTTGCAGCTATAAACATAGAGTTCGTCATGGAAAGAGACGAGTTTCTGGATAGAATCGAGAAGTTTGTAAACGAATTGAAGAGCCTTCGAAAGCATCCAAATGCTGAAGGTGTATACGTACCAGGAGAACGATCATGGAGAACTCGGATGACTAGACTGATTAAAGGAATACCGTTGCATAAGAACGTTGTTGAGGATCTGCGTAAGTTAGCTCACGAATTAGGTACGGAATTAGAGCTCGAAATGATACAGGATTAGCTTTCTACGCGACTCCTGGATTTTAGGATCCTATTCTTTGCTATACTAAGCTTGATCCTTGCGTTAATCAAATCCTTTGCTACGTCCTCGAGTACGTGACATAGATACGCATTATCGTTACGACACTGTATCAGCGTGCGATGCAGAGCTTCTATCGCTTTGTCCAGATGTTTGATGGTGAGATTGATCTCGAGCAGCATTGCGACACATCCTCGGGTAGGGAAGCTCTCACTGTACCAGTATATAACCCTACTCCCTGCATAGGCACAAAATGAAAGAACCGGATGGAGAGACCTACACAATTATAGATCGAGTTCGGGAAGAATTGTGGTGCGGCGGCCGGGATTTGAACCCGGGATCTCCGGCTCGGAAGGCCGGCGTCCTAGACCAGGCTAGACGACCGCCGCAGACCGAGAAGGGTTTCTTTGATGGGAAAAATAAGCTTTGATGATGCTCTAATAGGTTTCGATGAAGTCTTCTGGTTTCGGTGGTTCAGGCTTTAGACCCTTCCTCTGTCTGATCTTCTTGACTATGTCCCACAGCAAGTTTTCTGGTACTGGTGCCCAGCGACTGAACTCGGTACCCCAGAAGGCTCTACCTGCACTTGCGCTTCTGAGTTCGTTAGCTAGGTCGAAGCTTTCGGCAACGGGGATTTCGGCTATTATCTTGACTATGTTGCCTACTAGATGTACCACGTTTAGTACGCGTCCTCTTCTTCGTGCTAGTACTGCAGTGATGTTGCCCATGTAGTCGATGGGTACCTTTATCTCGAGCTTCTGTATCGGTTCTAGAAGCGTTGGACGAGACGATAGTATCGCAGCATATATCGGATTCCTAACCGCAGGATAGATCTGTGCAGGTCCGCGGTGAGCTGGATCTTCGTGTATTACTGCATCGTGTAGAATCACCTTGAGACCCCTTACTGGTTCAGCTGCGAGGGGTCCTTCCCTCATTGCGAGTCTGAATCCTTGTATTATGGTGTCCTTGACTTCTCGTAGATGTTGGACACCCGAAGTCATATCGACAAATACGTTTATGTGTTCATCGATGGCCCAGATCCTCTTAGCCTCATCGTACTCCCATCCAGCTTCATCTCGGAGTATCTTTGCACGCTTATATGGATCCATGTCCTCGGTGACGATTCCCTGCTGAATGAGCCTTATGGTCTCTTCGTTCAGTGGTTCGATGCTTATGTAGAGCTTGTTGTGCTTGTTCGGCGACTTACCTTCGAAGATCTTGCTCTTCTCTCGTGCGGTCTCTCTGTACACTACGATCGGCGGCGATGTCTCGACTTCGAGACCGAACCTTTCTTTGAGTAGCGTTAAGACGATTTCTAGGTGTAGATGGCCCATGCCAGAGATTAGGTACTCGCCGGTTTCCTCGTTGATCCTAACGATGAGGTTGGGATCCTCGATGCTGAGCTTTCTCAGTGCATCGATGAGCTTCGATAGATCGGTGGTCTTCTTAGGCTCTATCGCCATGGTTACGACGGGCTCCGATACATACACTAGCTTCTCGAACGGAACCATAGTATCCTTGATCTTAGTATCTACAACGGTTTCGCCAGCTCTTGCGAGATCTAGACCTAGAGCAGCTGCTACGTTTCCTGCGGGAATAGCATCAACGACTTCGCGGTATGGGCCCATGTATAGGCTTACTTGTAGGATCTTCTGCGTCGTCCTAGCGTTTATTAGATACACCTCGCGTCCGCTGGTGATTGTGCCCGAGAAGACTCTTCCCGTTGCTACGAATCCTGCGTGTGGATCCCATCTCATGTCGCAGACGAAGAATACT
>JAMOOB010000114.1 GCA_027066265.1 Desulfurococcales archaeon | reverse complement strand
GATTGCGTGATAGTAGATATCTCGAGCATCCACCGCTCAGATCCCAACGCTGCGATCATAGCATCCGCATTCGTCGTGCTACGGCTACTCAAATCGTTGCAGGCTTCGGAAGCTCGCGTTCCTCGCTACGTGCTAGTGCTAGACGAAGCATGGAGTACCCTCGCTGGCATCCCTACCACGAGCTTACCAACGTTGGTACGCTACATGAGATCTTTCGGCGTAGCACTCTTCGTGGCTACGCAGAGCATCGAGGATCTAGGTCCGAATATCTATAACGTGGTTAGCAACGTAGGCCTATTCATAGCTTTGGCATGTGCATCGAGTCACTACTGGGAATCAATTGCTCAGTACGTTGGTATACCGAGAAGCGTTCTGCGTAGGGCTAGGCTACTTCGTAGAAGAGGTGAGTGCTTGATCAAAACGAGTTCGGGAGATCTTCACCTCGCGTACTTCGATCCAAGCTAGCTACTCGCTACTTTTCGTAGCCTAGCTCTTCGTAGAGCTCCTGAGGTACTATCAGCCTAGCACCACGGCTAGCTTCGTGCCTCTTCTTGAGTTCACGCTCTTTCTGCTTCTTCTTCCACTTGTACTTGATCGTTCCGCGTAGTCCTCTAGACTTGAGTAGTCCACGCATCTTACGTCCAGCGCTCGTCTTGCCTCTGAAGACTCTTCCTCTATGCTGCTTAGCACAGATCCAGTTACGCTCTGGATCGCTCTTTATTGCTGGATGATGCGGATCGACTAGAATCACTTCGTAGTACTTGTATCTACCATCCTCTCCAACGTAGTAGCTACCCAGCACCTCTAGGTTCCTATACTTCCTAGCTGCACGCTCCTCCGCTATGAGTCTCAGGCTCTTCCTTGGCGAATGACCGTAGACACCCATTCTCTTAGGTCTTCTACCGGATCGAGGTCTCGGCTTTCTCAAACCACCTTTCCTAACCCTTACACGAACAACGATGAATCCCTGCTTAGCCTTGTAGCCTAGCGCGCGTGCACGGTTAAGCCTCGTAGGTTTCTCGATTCTCACGATCGATGGCTGTCTTCGCCACTCCATCAATCTCTGCTTCATTAACGGTGCTAGCGGTCCATCGTAGGGTCTCTTCCACAG
Organism: Desulfurococcales archaeon; assembly: GCA_027066265.1. Taxonomy (GTDB): domain Archaea; phylum Thermoproteota; class Thermoprotei_A; order Sulfolobales; family Ignisphaeraceae; genus JAADCV01. The sequence continues at coordinate 1,578 of JAMOOB010000114.1, read as the reverse complement.
CATCGCTATGTAGTGATACATAGACTTCGCCATCTCCGGCACCCATGCGCTAGGTCTAGGCTACTCGAACCCATTTATAGGCTTTATAGTTTTGGTTCCCCTACCCACGTAGGTGACGAACTATTCCACCCCCCAAGATACTGGTTGGGATAATTGGCAAAGCAAACGTAGGTAAGTCTACTTTCTTCAGCGCAGCTACGATGATTCCCGTACCCATCGAGAACAGACCTTTCGTAACGCTCGAACCGAATACGGGGATCGCTTACGTACGCAAGAAGTGCGTTCATGTAGAGCTAGGTCTACCGAAATGCGATGCATCGAACTCGCTATGCATCAAAGGCAACAGGTTCATACCCGTAACTCTCGTCGACGTACCGGGCCTAGTCAAGGGAGCGCACCGAGGTCGTGGTCTAGGAAACCAGTTCCTCGATGCGATAAGGCAAGCAAACGTCATTATACACGTGGTCGACGCTTCGGGATCCACGGATGAGGATGGTAACTACGTCAAACCGGGGTTCCGAGACCCGGTAGAGGATGTTATCGCTATCGAACGCGAGTACGAGGAGTGGATGTATGGAATAATTTCGCGTGATTGGCCTAGGTTCGCAAGGGCGCTCGACCACATGGATCCGGGTAGGATGATAGACGCCCTCACGCAGCGATTATCGGGTCTCTCTATTCGTCGTGAACACGTAGCTGAAGCCCTTAGACGTGCGAAGCTCCTTAGCTCGAAACCATCGAGTTGGAGAGAGGAGGAGCTACGCGATTTCGTTCACCATCTACGCGTTGTATCGAAACCTATGGTGGTAGCGGCTAACAAGATCGATGTTCCGGAAGCTCGCGATCTCTACAAGAAGCTCGTTGCAGAGCTACGCGATAGGATCGTTGTTCCGGTAACTGCGTTGGGAGAGCTCATACTTAGGAAAGCTGCGGAGAAGGGTTTCATCGAGTACCTACCTGGAGATCCAGAGTTTCGCATAGTGGACGAGTCTAGGCTTAGTCCTCAGCAGAAACGTGCTCTCGAACTCGTTGCAGAGGTCATGAAGGAGTTCGGAGGTACGGGTGTTCAGCAAGCTCTTAATCGCGCTGTCTTCGAAGCGCTGGGTATGATAGTCGTGTACCCCGTAGAGGATCCGAATAGGTTCTGCGATAGTCGTGGTCGAGTGCTTCCAGACGCATTCCTAGTTCCTCGAGGCACCACAGCTCTAGACCTTGCATACATGATACACACCGATCTAGGTAAGGGGTTCCTCTACGCAATCGATGCGAAGACGAAGAGGAAGCTTTCGAAGGATTACCAGCTCAACGATGGAGACGTGATCAAGATAGTGGCAGCTACGTAGGTGAATACTCTTGAGGATACGTTTGGAATCCATAGAGCTAACCACGCATTGCCACGCTACCGAGGATCTCGACAAGGTTAGGAAGGCTTTGCTCAACGTCATTCCCTCCGAACTGAGACCAATTCTACAGAACTACGTATCGACCGAAACGTTTTCTGGATACTACGGAAATCCGATTACGAGACTCCGCTTGGTCGTGCCCAGCAACTACGCTGAGCAGGTGTTGCTACACATA
>JAMOOB010000113.1 GCA_027066265.1 Desulfurococcales archaeon | reverse complement strand
TACGCGAACTATCTAAAGATAGCTGAGTGGCTGATCAACGACGAAAAATTCGACGAGTTGGTTAGGCGCGCTTCCTACGGGTCGTACCTCTTCATGCCAAACGAGCTCGCGTACATCAAGAAGATGGCTAAGATGAGGGGGGCTAGGTGGGGGATGCTGAGGTCTCTCTACGAGGCGTTCTACCCGATATATGGATACTACGGTAGGAGGGGCTACAGCATTATAGCGGATAGGAAGTCGGTGACGAGCTTCACCAGGTACGCGTTTCCGTGGTTCGGTGATGGTGTTCGTGTATGGGGCGCCGGCGTTATTGTTGCTGGGTACATGAGCCTCGACGAGAGGGCTAGGGATCAATGCGAGAAGTATGCGGAGATGATCGGCGGTAGGTGCGAGGGCGATCCGATCGAGGCTGTTCCCCTTGATCTAGCCACGGAGTTCAGAACGGTCTTCATCTCGGTTGGTGGTGCTGCTGCTACGAGCTTCATCTACGCGTGCTACAGGGATAGGTGCATAGATCTCGAGCCGGTGGTGGAGAAGATGCTTAGGAACATCATCGATAGCTATATCCAGCCGCGGTACACGTGCAACATCGATTTGATCGGATCCAAGCCGCCTAGGCTTATAGCCTACTGCTACGAATCGTAGTACCGGTGCAGCGAAGTGACGGATGGAAGCATGAACGAGCGGCTGGTCTACGACGTGCTGTGCAAGCTGTCGGAGCTGGAATCGCAGCTAGCTAGATTGAATCAGGAGATCCATGATCTGTGCAGAAAAATAGATAAGGTTATTGACACGGTTCGCTCGGAGCACGAGTCGAACCTAAGGTTCTACCGCACCGTGATCAAGTGGCTCATAACCGCGCTCTCGGTCATTGTCCTTGGTTCCAAGGTTGTTACGCTCCTCGGCTAGCGATTTGAGCTTCTGGACTAGCTGCTGCAGCTTCTCCATGGCTATGCTCTCCATCCTCTCGATCAGCTGGGTGCACCGATTATCGATCTCGCTGCGTACGTGGCTAGCCTTTGGAGTGGTTACGGTTAGTACATCGGCTATGTTATCCATGCATACCCTAGCCACGTTATAGATAGCGTCGCGAACCATGTACATCGCCGTCACGGCGTAGGTCTGAGCCTCATCCTCGCTCCACCACTCTCTTGGGATTGTATCGATTAGCCTCTCGATCGTCTCTAGAAGCTTCGTGAAGGTCTTCATCTAGATCCACCCCTTGGCTTCTAGCACGGGTATGACCTCCTCCCTGACTATCCTATCCATGCTCCACGCTTCGATAACCTCTTTGCTTCGTGCTTCTGCCACCCTCTTGAAGTTCTCTAGATCGCTGAGCACGGTCTCTATAACGGTCTTGAGGATGTCAGGCTTGATCCTGCACGTCTTTCCGCGCGTTGCTAAGACCCATGGTATGTCTAGAGACACATCTACCCACTCGGAGCATGGTACGGCTACGCTCCACGGTAGGTACTCGGAGAAGGAGTGCCACGTGGATGTGATGACTGGGACGCCCCTTGCTAATGCTTCTACGGCGGGTAGTTCACATGACCCAGCACCGCTTGGTATCACCACCAGATCCACGAGGTCGTAGAGAGCCACCATCTCTAGATCGGATAGGTATCCCGATACCTCGGCGAAGGGCTTGGCTAGGTGCATCTCCACAACCTTCCTCGTTACGGGTGATGTCCTTACCACGATGCTTGTATCGATGTCCCTCAGCGTTTCGAGTACGATGTCTAGGTTCTTCCTGATCGCGTCGTGGGCGGCGAACACCAGGATCCTTGGATGCGGCAGCGTGGCTACGGGCTTGAGCCTCCGCGGCGCGTTGGTGTCGTTGAACCTCTCTACGGTGAAGGTCTCGGGGTCGATTCCTAGGTGAACCACGGCTAGCCTATCGTAGTCCACGTACTTGCTCCAGGTATCCAGCGCGAACGCTCCGGTCACGGCTACTAGATCCATCATCTTGGCTACCCAAGCCGCTACGTACCCCGGCTCGGTGCTGTCCATGCTGACCCATCCAGCCACCCATTCGTAGGTCTTCAAGATCTTGCGGAGCTCCATCGGGTGGTTGATCGCTACCCATTCTGCTGGTGCTAGCCAAGCGATTCTGCCATGGTTCTTTGTGGGTATTCTACTCATCTCCACGAGCCTAGCGTCTATCCCATCGCGCCTAAGGTACTTGACCAACGCCTTCGCTACCTTCGTCCATGAACACGGTCTGTCGATGAACGTAACCACGTCTATGCTCATGGCTATCCACCTCCTACCCTAGATGCGCCTCCATGCATCTTCTCGTACATCTCGGCTGCCTTCTCATCGGTTTCGAATAGCTTGAGTATCTCTTGTGCTACGTCTATAGACAGCTTCAGCTCCCCCGATCGGGCTAGTTTGAGACCTCGTTTGATCAGGATTGCGCATAGCCATGACATGGGTATCAGGTAGGCATCGCTCAGCATCTTTAGGAAGAACCATACTCCTCGCGGCAGGTAGACGTCGATCGTGAACTTGGTTTCCCTCTCCCATTCCTCCGCTAGCTCTTCCTCGATCTCGGAGATGTCTAGACCCTCGCGCTTGATCTTAGCTGCCCCATCTATTATCATGATCCTAGCCACGCCGCTTCTGCCCAGCCCCGTTGCTTTTCCTAGAATCTCGAGCTCGGTGAACATGGATGCGGTTACGGTGATTGGGACTCTCTTCGTATTCGTATCCATGGGTGTTTCACCCCGACCAATCCTCTAGCTATCGATGATGGTTAATATATTCATCGCGCGCACGCGGTCTCGAAGGTGAGGTAGGATGCCCGCGATCAACGTCCTGCTCCTGGTGCCCGAGCTAAACGTCGATATCGCTAGCCTAGAGAACAAGTGGTCTGATACACTATACGCTCGAAGGCATCTGATATACGCTAGGGCGACCCACAAGATCGATAGCGTCGAGGACTACAAGCTCTACCTAGCTTACCCAGCGTACGTACAGTTCAGGGGCTTCGTCAATCCGCAGTTCGCTAGAGCTGAGTACGCCGTGCTGAAGCACTACGTCAAGGTATATGCCGGTGGTGAAGCGTGGCTAACCAACATGTACGGAGCCTTCGAGTACGAGGACGGTAAGCTGTTCGGAGAAGCGGTTCAGCGCAAGAAGACTAAGTGGGCCAAGAACGCGCTGGAGGTAGTGCGAGTTAACAGACCTAGGTACCTTGGATGGGGTATCGCCGAGATCATTGCCCACGCGCTGTTCGGAGACCTAAGAGCCAAGATCTACTTCGATCTGTTCAGGCAGACCTATCCAGACTACGTCAAGCCAGCCTACGGCAACAAGGTGGAGTTCGACGTCGATGTCTACCTCAACCCGGCAGCCATGGAGATCAAGCCCAAGATCATCGACGTGATCACGCAAGCACTTCAGTATGGATTCTACGCGGCTAAGGCTATCGGAGAAGACAAGGCTGAGGACTTCATGAACAAGTTCAAGCCCAAGCTGATACACATGATCAAGCCGTATCTACAATCCGGTGTCACTCTAGATGATGATAACACTAGGTTCGTGTGGGACACTACACTACACAGACCAGGAGTAGCGATAAAGTTACTCAAGGAGTAGCGCCACTAGCGCTAGCGTTGGTGGCTATACGCATCTACGAAACGAATCTTCTTTTTCTTCACTTCATCTCTTTCAAGATTCTGTCTATCACATCGATGTTCACGATGTTCATGTACTTGATCTGTGCGCGTCTCCTAACCTCGTCCTTGTCTACCGTGGGTGCCAGCTCTATCGCTTCGATGATTCTCTGAGCCGCGTGGTCTAGGCTCCACACCTTGTTCTCCACCAGTTCCTCGCCTATCCATTCCTCGTACGTGACCTTCTCGATGTCTACGGTTATGCATACGCCTCTGCATACCTCGGTGAACGGCTCGGCGTTTGGTATCACCAGGGGTTTGCCTAGGTACTGGGCGATGATCATCGGTATTCCAAGCCCCTCACTAAAAGATAGGTGTATGTATACGTCGCTGGCAGCGATGTAGCTCGCGATGGTTGCGTCCCCAGCGCTTCCAAGGCTCGTATCTAGCCACAGCCTGACGTTCTTGGGTCTGTAGCTAGGTGCTCTATTCGTTAATAATATGAATCCCAGCTCCGTGCCGTAGAGCTCCGCGGCTCTGTCAACTGCTTCCAGAACCCTATCTATGGCTTTGCGTGGATAGTAGGCTGCTACGTAGCTAAGCACGGCTCTGCAGTCCCTGAAGTAGCTCCTAACCATTCTAACTAGGATCGGATCAGGTACCGCGAGGCGCACATCGATGTAGGGCGGAACCACCTTCCTCACCCTGATACCCACCTTCTCGAGCATGGTCTTCACGTAGTTGGTGGGTGCCACGATCACGTGCTTGGAGTTGATGGCTTCCCTAGCGAGATCAGTCACGATGGGTATCCCCTCGACGAATGGTATCCATAGGAACGGTAGCGGCGATATCGCTAGGGCGGCGGTGGATAGGTTTCCTAGGTGCCACGTTGTGAAGCCAACGATGTTCTTCGCCTCGATGTGTCTGAACCCATGTACGTCTATTCCAGGCATCGATACATCGCCGTAGTGAGAGACTATAGTGTATCCACGGCAGCGCAGCCGGTGAACGATCTGGTCATGTACGGTTCTGAGCCCCGAGGGCTTCGCGTAGGTGAAGGACGCGATTATCATGGGTTTCGCACCGATAGCTATAAATCCCACGCACGGAAATATTTTGTTGATGGGTGGTTCGATGGTTAGGATCCTGGTCACGGGCGTGACGGGTTTCCACGGCTACCACGTTTCTAGAAGGCTCGCTGAGAGGGGCTACGATGTGTATGGCTTGGTTAGGCATACGAGCCAGGGCAAGAAGGTTCCCGAGAACGTGAGGATCGTGGAGGGTGATCTAACCGATTCTACGAGCATCGTCGAGGTTATCAGGAGTGTCAAGCCCAATATCGTTGTGCATCTAGCTGCGCTAACGCCGGTCTCCAAGAGCTTCGATCAGCCCGATGTGTATGCTGTGACCAACTACATCGGAACCATCCACTTGTTCGAGGCTTGGAGACGGATCGTTCCGCTGAGCGAGCGCGTGGGCTTCATCTACGCATCCACGTCCGAGTGCTATGGACAACAGGATAGGTTTCCTATCACGGAGGACGCTCCCCTGAGACCCAACACTCCCTATGCCGTGAGCAAGTACGCGGCGGAGGCTTACCTAAGGTTCTATGGCTATGAGGAACTACACGAGCCCGTGGTGATATCGGTGCCGTTCAACAGCTACGGTAGGGCATACGTTGGTCAGAGACACTTCGTTATCGAGAGGATTCTGTCTAGCCTAGCCGAGGGAAGGAGGGAGATCGAGCTAGGTGACCCGACGCCTATCAGGGACTTCGTGTTTAGAGAAGACATCGTACGGGCGTACGAGCTCCTGGTGGAGAAGCTGATAGCCGATCCTCTTGCGGCTGTTGGTCAGAGATTCAACTTCTGTACGGGTAGAGGTGTTAGCATAGGGGAGCTCGTTGAGATAATCAGGAGGGTTACGGGCATAGACTTCGGCGTTAAGTGGAACGTGCATCGGCGCCCCGCGGATATCAAGGTGTTGATAGGGTCGTACTACAAGGCTCTGAGGGTTCTTGGGTGGTATCCGAGGTACTCCCTAGAGGAAGGTCTTGCTATAGCGTTCAGGGAGTGGCAAGAGGTGCTGGGTAGGTAGACCTAGCCCCTATTCTTTTTCGTGGGGTTTCCACCTTTTCCGCACCAATGTTATAATCCGGTGTTCTTGTTGTGGTTCTGGGTCTAGTCTATGGCTATGGAGAGGATCGTTGCAGAGGTCGAGGCTCAGGCGAGCAATGCTTCGGCGCCTCAGTCTAGCGGTGGTGGGGGTGGTGGTGGTCTTCTCGTTGTTCGTCCCGATATGGTTGGAACCATCGTTAGGTTGGATGGTGTTGAGTACTACATCGATGTGTTCAGGTTCGACGCTGCCGATACGTGGCTCCCGGCGCTCTTCGACGAGAACGGTCGATGTATTCCATTGTTTAACATGTCTATGGTGAACGGTCGTCAGGTCAGGGTAACGTTCTCATCGCTTCACCCACCAAAGAACATCTTCAGCTTCGAGGAGTTTGCAATGGCTGAGGTTCTGCCCCCTAGGGAGGCGTACGATAGGCTGCTCGATGTTGTGGGCGAGTTCGTTGAGCATAGATCGCCGTACGTTCACCGCCTCGTTGTTTCGTGGAGCCTAGCGTCGTGGCTGCATAACTTGGTGAGCAAGAAGCCAAACATCTACGTCACGGGCTTCTTCGGTACTGGCAAGTCTGTGATTGCTCAGATTGTTAGGCGCGTGGCTAGGTACGCCGTGGATCTCGTGGGTACGTTCTCCGCATCCGTTCTGTGGAACCTGGGTGTGATGCGAGGTGTATTGGTTCTCGACGAGACGGATCGATTGAGCGCGAGCGTTAGGATGATGCTCAGACGTATGCACGATGCTGGGGTATCGATAACGAAGATGATCGCCGACGAGCTTGGTTGGCACATGTACAGCTTCGAGGTGTCGAGCCCCATACTCTTCGTTGGTACGCACCTACCCGAGGATCCAGCCTTGCTGAGCAGGGGATTCATCCTGAAGATGCACTATGGCAAGCCTAGGAAGCGCGCGATCGATCTGGATGCGGAGATCAAGCCGATCATGGTGAGCGTTGCCAAGACTATGATTCTTCATTGGAAACGTTATATCGATGCGCTTAGGTTGGCAAAGGCTGAAGTCGATGAGTGGGAGGTTCACGAGCGTTACAAGGATATCGTGATTCCCCTGATAGCCGTGGAGATACTTTGTAGGAAGGATTGGGGCTACCTCGAGGATGCTCTTCGCTACGCATCGACCGCCTCGTTCTACCAACTCAAAGCTAACCGAGCGATTGGGTGGGTCGTGGAGCAGCTGTATAAGAAGGGTCATAGGGTGGGCGATATGGTCGTGATCAAGGAGTCGGAGTTCCGCGAGCTTGCTAGGCTAGCCACGAGCTTGTTTGGGCTGAGCGAGAGCGATGCTAGGTACGTGTATCAGTACTTCGTGTCGGCTAGCGAGCCGTGTATGGTGGACGACGAACCTGGTATCTGTTTGGATGTCAAGGACGTTGTAGCGGTTAGGCGTCTCATGGGCAACGCGGTGCTGAGGTTCTACACCAGGAGGTGACGATGGTATGGGTATCGAGCTCCCGTTCAGCGATGTCGTCGAGGATTGGAAAGACCCGATCCATCTAGATAGGTGGATCAGGAGGATCGTGCTCGTGGAGCACCTAGGCGATGCCACGAGGCTCGCATCTATCTACGCATCGATGAGAACCAAGATAGCCTCGATGTTCTCGGGCGAGCCCCTAGCCCATCTACTGCTGCTTGACCACAGCGAGTTCGAGACAGATAAGCGCGGTGTTGTAGCCCTCCCAACCACCGTGGGGCTGCTCAGGGATAGGCAGGTGGGCATCTACATGGTTTTCGATATGTCTCGAGAGGGTGTGGAGGGTTTGGCTAGCTCGATGAATCTGGTGCAGTCGATGCATACGTTGTCTACTCGTCACCGCGGCTCCTTCACCATCAATCCATCGTGTACGACCATAGTGTTCGAGTCTTGGAGGCGTCACGAGTCTAGACCTAGACCATGGATATGTTCTCGCGCGATGGAGTGCGTAGAGATCGATATACTGAGTATTATACTGGGGGAGGTGTTTCACAGGATCTGGCTAAGCATGAATGGGTACGATGTTGGTGATGTCAACGATTACGAGACCTTCATCGCGCTGCCTCTTCATCGCTACAGGTATCAGGAGGATGGGTTGATAAGATTGGTCTACGACCTCGTGCTAGAAGGTTGATTCTAGTAGGATAATTCTGCAGGTCTCGATGGCTCGAATCATCTTGTCGTACCTATCGATGTTCCTGGGCTCTACGCGTTTGATAGCCTTGTAGAAGGCTTCGAGGCATGCATCAAGCATCGCTCTGTAGACGTGGTACGGTCTATCCGGATCAACTAGGTTCTCGGCGGCGGACGTGTGCATGGGGGCTACCCACCGCATCAGCGATTTAAGGACTTGCTCGGTGCTAGACATCGGTGATCCCCGTGTACAGCGTCTACGTTCTGCGCGATATCGTTTCGTGGAGGGCTAGGCTAGCCGCCGAGATGAAGAGGGTTGCTGATAGCTACGTTAGAATGGCTCAGCATGGGGTTCCCAAGCGTATCATCTGCTTCATGCTCGCATCGATCCATATGCGTCTATCCGATCTAAAGGCTGATGCTACGGGTCAGGGATTCAATGTTGCGAGGTACGTTGGTGAGCGCGTCGTTTCGAGGATGGAGCAGATCTACGTGTCTCTCTATACTGTATACTCGCTGTATTACCGGGGCTACATTGCTTGGGATACCTACGCGAGGATCGCTAGGATCCTGAACGACGAGAGCTACGCCGCCTACGTGAGGTGGAGATCGTTCGAGAAGGAGCTCGAGGATGCTTGGAGCGAGACCGAGTCGAGCATCGACGATGCGCTGAGCTACGTGGAGCAGCTGATGGATAGGTATTGCATGGAGTAGAACCGCAAACCTTTTATACCTCCACCGCTCTATCCCTGACCATGGGTGATCCACCCATGGCTCGCCTAGTCTTCGTGCCTCCCGTACCACTCAACGCGTTTCCGTACAAGCGGTTCGATCTAGTCGTTAAGCGCGTTACAATAGGTGAGATCAAGCGTGAGGTGGAGTTCGCTAAGGAGGCTGGTGTACCGATAGAGAACTACATCCGTCACGAATCCACGGTGAGGGTATTGAACGAGGCGCTCGGTCTAGACCTGAAGCCTAGCTCGGCGCTGTACCAACACAAGTACGGCGATACCATCATTGTTGTGGGTCTCAAGAAGCCGGTGAGAGGGCAAGAGGTTCAGGTATCGTTGGAGGATCTGGATCTAGCTATTATCCAGGTGCATGTCTGGGAGGAGTAGGTTTTTTGACTCGGCTCCGCTTCTTCGATGGTTATAAATACCTCGCTTCGCTACGCTTCTCGCTGGGTGGGTGTAGGTGGGTAGGTTGTCTAGCCAGGATGTGTGTAGGCGTCTATCCGATATAGAGATGAGGCTGAGGATGGTTATGGGTGAGCTGGTGTCGTGGAGGGATCTTCTTAAGAGTATGGAGGACTTCGGTGCTGTATCCACGGGTAGTTCGAGGACTGCTATCGCGGTGATCTCCAGGGTGTTCGAGGATATCAAGTCCATAGATGGCATGGTTGCTCAGCTGAGGGTGGCTATATGTAGAGAGATGTATGAGGGTGATAGCGGCGATGATGCGGAGACTGTGGGTGCGTCTGGCTAGCGTTGGTCACTTCCTCGGTGGGTTGGTAGCGGCGCTGGTTGCACCCGTCAGCCCGCTGCTAGCGATACTCGTCACGGCGGTGTTCATAATCTACGAGCTTGATGAGGATTGGCATATATCTGATCTTAGCTATAGGGATATCCGCGAGTTCTTGGAGGGCATGGTTACGGGTGGAGCGATCCTGGTGATCTGCAAGGTTATTGGGTTTGCCTGGTGGTGAGAACCATGGTTGGTGGCTACGTTAGGAGGTTCACCGCGGTTCTTCGACCAGCTCAAGCTGTTTCGCTTGAGGTTGCTGCTCCAAGCATTGTGGAGGTTCCCGTAGCGCATGACTACGCCGATATTCCCATACTCATCGTAAGGTCTTCGATGCCTCCGTCCAGCATTGTGCTTCGTGCGAGGTACTTCTATGCTGGTGGTGTTGGTGAGGTGGAGTGTGTGAAGGCTACGAGCGAGCTCAGGGTCTGCAGGGTTCCGGTGATGGGTGATGCTGGCTACGTGGAGATCCATAATCTGTACGTAGGTGTCTTGGCTAGGGTTGCGGTGGTTAGGCTCATAACGCTCGACGTGATGTGCTTGGATAGGGGTGGGTTGGTTGGCTAGACACAAGTTCTGGGGCTTCGCCGTCGATTACATGGGTAACGTGGTTCCGAAAGCTAGCGTAAGCATCTATCTCGCCGGGACTACCACCCCCGCAAAGGTCTATCCATCAAGGGACGCATCTACGCCCGTAACCGAGCCGCCCCAGGTTCAATGCGATGAGAGTGGGTACTTCGAGTTCTGGATCGATGACAGCGATTATTCACCTGATCAGCTGTTCGATGTGGTGATCGAGAAGGATGGTGTGTTGATATGTAGGCTAACTAATCTGCAGATCGTTAAACCGTTTGAGCACTCCAAGCTCCTGGGCTTGCTTCCGGAAGGTTTGAGGGAGTGCTACCACCTGAGCAAGGATCAGTACGATATGTTGACATCCGGTGTTGATGCTACCTCGCTTCATCATCACGATAGCCGGTACTATACTAGGGACGAGATCGATTCGTGGGAGCTGATCAAGAACTATACGCTGGCTAGGGATCTCGATGCTAGCGATCACAGCATCGTTAACCTGAGCAGTATCGAGACCAACAGTATCAAGTTCAGACCTCGGCAGGGTACGTCAACGCCCAGCGGAACGATTGTTGGTGACGTAACTCTTCAGGGCTCGGAGAGCGTCACGGGCAGTCTAAAGGTTGAGAAGAGGATCGGTGTACTTGGTTACGATCCGGATAGTGGGTATCCAAGCGGGTGGGGTGGGGGTGTTCATACGTGGGATGTTTATGCCGAGGGATCCGTTGGTCTTGGAAGGGATGGTAAGCTGATCACGTGGGTGTGGCACGATCCCAACTATGGTGCTAGAATAAATCTTCGTGATGTTAACGAGCGCGATAGGATACTGCTGTTCGTTAATCCGCGTGACGAGGATACAAAGATAGAGGTTAAGGATGATAGAGGCAGAATCAGGTGTGCGATGTACGGTAACGGAGCGGTGTTGGTTGGATTCGATTTCAAGATGGCTCGAACCGTAGAAGGGGATTTCAACTGGAAGCGTGCGTTGGTTGCGTTCCCAGGTATGCTCCACATAAACTACGAGTGCGACTTCGCTAGCGGTGTAAAGATCTGGGGTCCGTTGCTGGGTGGTGTAGCGCTTGATGGGTTTACTCGTGGCTATACCGTGGTGGATAACGTGTATAGCTGTACGTCTAACGCGAACGAGTATTGCACGGCTTTCGACGGCGATATAAAGGGCAATTTCATGATCGTAGCCGATAGAACGACTGTGTCTAAGGTTAGGGTGTACGTAGATTACAAAGGGTACGAAATAGATGTTAGTGATCCGCTGTGGATGCCGATAATCGTTGCTACGTACATTCATTTGCGGATCGATTTGATGGGTAGCTCGGGCTACAAGTACGTTAGAGTATTTGGATTGAAGTGGTAATGGGTTTAATTACAGTTTTTATTTTGCGTTACCATGCTTTTCCATGGGTGTTTCGCTCATGTATGTGCTTCGTCGGGTGGGTATCCATGGCTAGGATAGTATCGGCTTACGTATCTGATGAGCTGTACAAGCTCGTAGAGGAGGTTGTAGCTAGGTACAGGGTATCTAAGAGCGCTGTGATTGCTGCAGCTCTAGAATACGCACTATCCTCGAAGGACTTCCACGAGTTCCTGAAGCGGTACTTCGAGAGGTTTGGAGCATCTACGAGGTCTAGTGGTGGGGGTGGTGATGATGAGAGCGAGGGGGTTTCGAGGCAGCTACAAGCATCCCCGCGGTCTCAGACCACCGAAAGTAAGCCCGTTAGCGATGATGATATTGAGCCCGAGGTAAGTAATGGGTGTAGCGATGAGGAGGCGATGAGGTTGATCCAGGAGGCATGCATGGATCTGGTGACCATCGACGAGATCAGGGAGTACCTACGCGAGAAGGGTTGCTGGGTTGGGTACAAGAGGCTTCTGAGGTTAGTGACGAGGCTCGTTGTAGAGGGTAGGATCTTCGAGGTTGCGCCCAGGGTATTTCACATCACGGACGATGTTCCGGTAAGCGATGTTTATCGAAAGATACGCGATGCGTTTGGTGGATACGTGCCGAGACCAATCACTAGCCGTGTACTTCTACGCGTGTCTACTAGATCCATCGGTGGTAAGCGATGAAGCGTTTTTTTAACTGATCCAGTTTATGTGGGGGGATCTACATGCGTAGACTACTTAGGCAACTACGTAAACGGCTAGCTAGATGTATTCTGAAGGGTCTTACGAGGGACGATGTGTGGAGGCTATGCATGGAGAACGAAGAGATGTGTGTAGATACGCTCTTGGGTGGTATTGTTAGGGATATCAAGGTCTGGAACATCGTTACGGCGCTGCGTGGAAGTGATCTATACGATGACACGTCGATGGATATCAAGATGGTTCTGACGGCGCCCTTGAGAAGCATTGTGAAGCTGGGTCTAGGTGTTAGACCCACCATATATTTCTGGCGCGTGGTTAGGTTGGTCACCAGCAACCTTGCTCTACAGTATCATGTTCTAGACCATCTGCTGCTTGCATGGAACACCTTGTACAGACTATTTCCGTGGTCTACGCCGGTAGCATGCATGGCTAAGCTAGCCGAGGGGTTGCATCGACTAGCGCTCGCGGATATTTACCAAGAGCACGAGTACGGAACGAGAATGGTTAGGGAGCTTATGGAGAAGGGCATGAATCTAGTCAGCGAAGCGATCAAGGCGTGCTCCGAGTATATCATTGACTACTAGGAGGCGATGCGTCTATGATAGCGATGCTTTTATGGCTAATCGTTGTGCTGCTCTTCGTGCTGCTGAAGTACTGGCTCCATAATCCAGAAGGGGCGAGAGATATGCTGCTGCTAATCGCGCTGTACATTGTTATGGCTAACCGCGAGGATATAATCAACATCTGGTCGAGGACGAAGCAACGTGATGGTGACGGGTAGCGGTGGCTATCATGGGCATCGTCGTCGATATCGGCTGCGGTTCGTATTGCCGCGGAGATGTATGCATCGATCTCAACCCCTTCGATACGAGAATAACGCCTCACCTGGATCGGTTCGTGGGCTTCTCTAGGAACCCAGATGGCATGTATATCGTTGCCGATGCCCATATGTTGCCCCTTAGATCCGGCATCGCTAGCTACGTCCTTGCGATACACGTTATCGAGCATTGTGACCACCCAGCCAAGGTGCTTAGGGAAGCTATGCGCATCCTCGAGCCCAGCGGAACGATAATCGTTGAGGTTCCTAACCCGCGCAAGAATCCGGCTGATTGGGTGGATAGGACGCACATATATTCGTGGACAATCGCATCGCTCGAGAACATGCTTCGCTACATAGGTTTCGACGACGTGCTCTGCACCACCGTTCACCACGACGATGATGTTCAATGCCGCGCGCGCAAGTATGGCTAGGTTCGTGATCGTTTTTTATACCCCCTCTGTGTGGTGGGGTGTGTGGGGGTGGGTGGTGTGGTGTGGAGGGCTAGGTGGTGTCGGTGTGTGGAGGCGGTTGATGCTCGTGGAAGCGAGCGTGAGGTGTGTGAGTGTCCCGAGGGTGTGTTCATCGATGGGTCTCCGACGCCTTACAGAAGCATTGATGAGGCTATGTACTACGAGGGTCTGGAGCCATCGTGGTGACGCGTCTATGGGTTCCAAAACGCGTTTTTTGCTCCGTGTCTTGGATGGTGTAGACCTTGCATTGTCTGCTTTAGACCGTGATAGGTCTATTCATGGCTCTGCCCCGCCGCGTAGATGCTCCGCATCGTCTCCCGGGTGCCGCGATGGTTCTAGGCATCGCCTCGTCTACGTCCTCGCCCACTACCTCCGCTGATCCACCCCTCTTCTCTCTCCTCTCTCCTACTCCTAGCAGAGTAGAGTAGTGGAACACGCTAGTCACCCGGTTTCTGCGGATGTGTTTCTAGAGGGTACTTAAGACGCCCAGCTCTTTTCCCAAGACCGTCTCCACCCTGCTTAGACCGGTTTAGACACGTGTAGACGGGCTTCGTATCTCTGCTGCGTGTATATACATGCTTATGCATGTCTCTCGACACACTCCCACTATGTCTCTAGACCCATCTCTCTACAGACCCTCGACACTCTCTAGACACTCTCTCGACTGTTTCTAGACTGTCTCTAGAC
>JAMOOB010000112.1 GCA_027066265.1 Desulfurococcales archaeon | reverse complement strand
GTTAGGTAGTGCTCGACGCTCTTCTCATGCAGCTTACCCTGCGAAACCTTGATCGCTAGCAGAATCGTTCTCCTAGGATCGTCTCCAATCAAAGGCTTGGTGAAGGCGATGAGCTTGACCTCCAAGTAAACCCCGTGAATGCGGTAAGTAAGAAAAAGGTTTTTGTGTTAGACGAGGCATAGCCCGCGAGCTATCAATAGTATCGCTGTCGAGATCAATGCTATCAGTATGTTGTCGTCGATGGGGTTCAGCTCGAATCTCTCGACTATCGAAGCGATTGCACTCGTAAAGCCTCCTACGGCACCTGCATAGGCTATGCCTATGGGTATGGTTACGGCTGCCATAGCTACGTTACCTATCCAGTGCTTCGTCCTCCTACCGAAGAGAGCGTTCCTTACGATGCCCGTGACGGCGTCTCCGAAGGAGATGAGTAGCGGTGGTATGATTGCTAGCTTCGGATCCTGGAAAAGTACCCATAGTAGGAATAATGAGATTCCCCAGGAAATGCAGAAGTTGACTTCGTACATGTTGTCGGGAACCTGGAACCACTCCATGAGCTTGCCTCTCCTGCGCGGGATGTAGACGATTAAGGCGAGTATCATAGCCATGATGAAGGGTAGCAGCGGCGATGTGTAGATGAAGGGTAGGAGGAGAGCGACGACGCCGCCCGCAGCCATGTGTATGACCTTCCTATTGTAGTACACAGCAACGTTATGTGGTAGACCGCGCTTCCTCATCCAGTTGTAGAGAACCTTTGTGAAGAATACCACCCCCATGACGTAGACGAAGAGTATCGCTGTAGCTATGCATTCCCACATTAGGTTGCTTGGCTTGGGTAGAGGTATCGATATCATTGACTCCACCGAGCTAAGCAAGCTATTCTGGCTATATTTAAGGCTGGCGCCTAAGACACTCCTTGCACCCCTTAGACTATCGACGATAGGTATCGAATCGATAGGCAAGAGGTTTTATGGTTCGACTACGCAACGCGTTGGGGGTTTCGATGAGTGTCTGCAGCGTTGGTCCCGTAACGATCGAGACCATCGTTAGGAGATCCACGGTACGTAGATGCTTTGGTGGAGCTACGTACTACTTCTCGGTAGCGCTAGCATCGCTAGGAGTACCTACGAGGATCGTTACGAGGATCTGCGGCGAGCTAGAGAACCTCAAGACAGAGCTTCGAAGGTTCGGCATCGAGATCGTTGCGCTACCGTGTTCGAGGGAGGCTAGGTGTACGATACGCTACGTAGAGAATCGTAGAGAGATCATTTTCGAGTACCCACCCGAACCCATGGATCTCAACTGCTACGAGTACTGTAGCGGTGCTACGTACATCCACATCGCACCGCTCACGAAGAACGACGTTCCTCCGAAGAGCATCGAGCTCGCTAAGAATCGTGGCTACACAGTAGTGCTGGACGTACAAGGTTTGCTGAGATCCGTAGAGAAGAACGGTTTCGTGAAGCTCGGCAAGTACGCGGATATCGAAGAGCTTTCGCGCTACGTAGACATTCTCAAGCTGGATGATAGGGAGGGCGAGATCCTTACCGGGTTCAGGGAACCTACGAAGATCCTCGATACCTTGGCTAGCTACTTCAGAGAGATCGTGCTTACGACCGACGAAGGCGTCTTCGTTAGGATCGGTAACGAGACTAGGTTCGCACCCTTCCTAGTCGAGGAGATCGTTGGACGTACGGGTCGTGGAGATACCGCTCTAGCTGCCTACATCTACGCAAAGATCGCGGGCATGGATCCGGACATGGCTACGAACTTCGCGGCCGCGGTTACGAGCATCAAGCTATCGATGGAGGGTCCCTTCACCGAGGATCTCTCGACCGTAGTGAAGATGCTTAGCGAAGTCTACGGAGTCGAGCTACGGTAGGCGACGTGGGTAGAGCTTTTAGCCCTTGCACTACCGAGGTCGGTGGCGAGAGCTTGGCTCAGATCGAAGGATTCGAGATTCCAGAGGATCTGTACTACGACGTCGAGAACCACGTCTGGGTCAAGCTCGTCGATGGAGAGGCGCTGGTCGGTCTAGACGATGTTGGTCAGTACCTTGCTAGGAGGATAGTCTTCGTCAAACCCAAGCCTCCGGGTACCCACGTACCTAGAGGAGAAGCGTTGGCTATGCTCGAATCCGTTAAGTGGGTAGGACCCTTACCAGCACCGCTTACGTGCACCATAGTCGAGGTAAACCAGCAAGTGCTCAAGCGTCCCGTACTCATTAATCAGAGACCCTACGAAGCGTGGATCGTGAAGATACGTCCCGAGAAGCTCGAGGAGGAGCTGAAGCTCTTGGTAACGGGTAGCCAAGCTCTCGAGAAGCAGCGCGAGGATATTCTTCGTCGAGGAGTGAAGAGGAGGCGATGAGGTTCTCTACCGATGGAGGTTCTCACCACCGACGTACTCGTGATTGGTACGGGTGTTGCTGGTCTTCGCGCAGCTATCGAGGCTAGGAGGATGGGTGTAGACGTACTCGTCGTGACCAAGAGCCGTGCAACCGCATCGGCATCGATAATGGCTGAGGGCGGTGTCAACGCTGCTCTAGGGAACGTTGATCGCGACGATTCGTGGGAACTACATTTCCGCGATACTGTGGTAGGCGGTGCGTTCCTCAACGAGCAGGATCTGGTCGAAGTGCTCGCGAAGGAGATCGTTGATAGGGTGTACGAGCTGGAGGAATGGGGTGCTGCGTTCAGTAGGCTAGATAATGGATTGATA
>JAMOOB010000111.1 GCA_027066265.1 Desulfurococcales archaeon | reverse complement strand
TAGCAGCCGAGATCATTAGAAAAGCTCAGCGAGCCGGCATAACGGCTGGCAAGGATCCCGCGGGAATTGCAGCAGCTGCGGTATACATAGCGGCGTTGCTCAACGATGAGAGACGTACGCAGAAAGAAGTTGCTCAAGCTGCGGGGGTTACCGAGGTTACGGTGAGGAACAGGTACAAGGAGTTGATCGAGATAGTGAATCTCGGTCTACAGGGACGCGAATCAAGATCGCAAAGCTCAGAGCAATCGTCTCACTAACGATACACGGAGTTTTTCTTAGATGGCTTTCAAAGTTTTGATCCTACCGCTACGTGCCTTGGCAACGACTCTAAATCCGCAATGAGG
Organism: Desulfurococcales archaeon; assembly: GCA_027066265.1. GTDB lineage: Archaea > Thermoproteota > Thermoprotei_A > Sulfolobales > Ignisphaeraceae > JAADCV01. The sequence goes on along the minus strand of JAMOOB010000111.1, from coordinate 2,381 downwards.
ACACCTCACCTCTCGCAGTACTAGGAATTCCGAGTGTTCGAACGTCTTCTTGCATCGAGGGCATATGTAGAGGCTTACGCCTTCACTCATCACGAATCCCCTTACGCAATGTATACACAAGCTTTTTAGCTCTCAACAAGCATCGAATACCGGGTCCTCAAGAGAATGAAATCGAAGTCCGATAACCTATGTCTAGGTCTTCCACCAGAGCTATGCGAGCAGCTAGAAGCAGAATCGCAGCTGATAAAGATAAGAGTCGAACGTAGGAAGGTAGGGAAAGTCGTAACGATAATCGAAGGTATAGATGAACGATATTTCGATCTGAAGAAGCTCGCATCAACGCTGAAATCGAAGCTCGCAGCCGGTGGCACTGTCAAGAATGGTAGGATAGAGATACAGGGAGATCATAGACACAAGATAAAGAAGATACTGGTCGAAGAGTTCGGATTCAAGCCCGAGAACATCGTATTCATCGAGGAAGGTGGGTAAATCCTCGAGCGAAGATAAACGTTTTTGTGCATCGAAACTAGCTCTCTCCGAGGATATGTTTGGATCCTCGCACTCTGCTCGATCAAGTCTTTGAACGTAGTCGTGTTGCGTACGAGGTTGTCGAACGCTACGTTCATCGAACTCCTCTTGATAGGAGTAGAACGTTCTCGGAGCTCGTTGGTGCAGAAGTATATCTCAAGTGTGAGAATCTGCAGAAAACAGGTGCTTTCAAAGTTCGTGGAGCGCTATTCAAGGTCTACAACCTTGCTAAGCAAGGTGTTAAAGGTGTTGTAGCTGCTTCCGCTGGTAATCATGCTCAGGGAGTTGCCTATGCATCGCGTACATGGGGTCTTCGAGCAGTTATAGTGATGCCGGAAACTGCTTCGATAAGCAAGATCGAGGCTACGAAGAGCTACGGTGCCGAGGTCGTTCTGTATGGATCGGTCTACGATGAAGCTGAGCGAAAAGCTTGGGAGATAGCCGAGAGCGAAGGTCTTGTATTCGTGCATCCGTTCAACGACATCGACGTCATGGCGGGGCAGGGAACGATAGCTTGGGAACTCATTGAGCAGCTACACGATTTCGATGCCGTGGTAGTACCTATCGGTGGAGGCGGTCTTGCTTCCGGAATTCTCGCGGTGCTCAAGAAGATGAAACCGAATGTCAAGGTTATAGGTGTCGAGCCAGAGAACGCGCCGAAGATGTTGAGCTCTATACGTAGTGGAAGGATCACGGAGATCGAGGTAAAGCCTACGCTTGCAGATGGACTTGCTACGAAGAGACCGGGAGACCTTACGTACACCATAGTGAGCAACTTCATCGATGACATCGTTACGGTTAGCGAGGATGAGTTGGCTACAGCGATATACATGTTGTTAGAGCGAGCAAAACTGCTTGTAGAGGGAGCGGGTGCTGCTAGCATTGCAGCGTTATTGAGTGGTAAAGTGAGGGTGCGAGGCAGAGTTGTAGCTCTCATTACTGGTGGAAACATCGATGTTACCGCGCTATACAGAATACTTCTCCGTGGACTAGTCGCTGCTGGACGAGTCGTTAAGCTACGAGGATACGTACCCGACGTTCCCGGTGCTCTGCGAGGAGCGCTCGAGATCATTGCTAAGTATAGGGGTAACATCGTTGATATACGTCACGATAGATACGACGTCAGAGCCTCTCCGTGGTATGCATCTGTCGAAATTCTGTTAGAGGTACCATCGAGAGACGTGGTCAAGTCCATGCTGAACGATCTAGAGCGACGAGGGTATAGGTTCACGGTGGTGGATTGATGTACGTGGTAAAGCTTAGCGTTAGAGGTAGAGACTTACAGGCGCTGCACGAATTCGTAGAAGAACTTCGTAGGAACTGCGAAACCCATGCAAGGATTAATCCCGTTAGCGGAGTCCTATCGCTAGATCGCTGCTTAATCAAGGTTAAGCTGGGAACCGTACCCGAGGAACTGACGTTTATCAGAAGGTTCGAGATGGGAGCGCAGCTTGATGTAGAACTGCTGTGCGAGGATCCACGTAGTGCAGTGAACGTTGTGAACCTAGTGGTTCAGATATGTAGGGCGCGAAGCCTAGGAGTAGAACTAGTGTAGAGCTCAGGGCGAGAGCCTTTCATCACTTTTTCAGTCGGTTTGCTTATCATCACAGCGCTACCTCCTAACCAATTGAACGACGTACCTAGCTATATGCGTAGCTGGGTTAACTCCCGTAGCAACCATCAAGCCCCTCCAGTTGGGAGAGGCATTTACTTCGAAGACTACGTATCCATCCCTAGTTTCAGCAACATCGACTCCTGCATAGTGTAGCGATAACACCTTGGTAGCCTTTATCGCTAGCTCTTCGAGTTCAGGATCGATACGGTTCATAGCCACGGGTTTAGCTCCTTGCGCA
>JAMOOB010000110.1 GCA_027066265.1 Desulfurococcales archaeon | reverse complement strand
CTCGATCAGCGTCATCAATGCACATAGCATCAACGTTGCTATTAGGCTTCGAAGCGCATTCATACGGATCCCCTCTCGTTGCTACGCTAGCGAGGCTAGATATCTTCAACGCTTGAACGAATCCGTTCGAGAACTCGAACCGCTACGCTTGACAAACCCCTCCAAACCATGTACGCGATCCATGGATCTACACCTATTCTCGATACATAGCAGCTCGAGTTCGTCTACGTACCTACGGATGTTGGTTACGAAATCGTTGAGCTCCACCATCGGCACTATGGGTACGCCGTTAACCACCTTGTACCTAGAACGTCGAAGCGTAAGCACCGTGGGTACCACTACCGAGATCTTTCTGAGGCTCGGTATGCGTGTAGCAAACCATTCACAGCTCTCAACGAATCTCTTCGTACGCTCAACGTGTTGAGAAACTATTTCGAGGATCTTCCTAGAGAACCCTCTAACGTACCTCCACTGCTTGCATTCTATCGATAGAGCTATTCCAGCTCCAGGATCGAGAGCGAGTACATCGATCTGAAACCCTTTGGGAGGATCTTTCCTCACGTTGCGAAGAACTTCGAAACCCGCTTCATCCAGTACGCGAGCTACGTATTCTTCGAATTCGTTCCACTCGATGTAGGGTAGGAACCTAGATTCATCTAGACCGAGCCTAACCAACGTCAGCAACGCCTCGACTCTACGAACGAGGCGATACCCATTCCCTAGATTCTGAACGGATCCCTCTCCAACGAGTATATCTAGGATCTCAACAACTTTGCTACGCGTAGTGCTAGGAAGGTTCTCGAGCGTGTTGAGATCGATAAATCCTCTTCGAAATAAGTTCTCGAGCACGTCGGTAAACGTTATGTAGCTCAACCTCTCACCACTTCACGGTGTTGCGAACCCTTGGTAGATAGGCTTCGATTATCGAGCGTAGCGAGAACGTTGATATCCTCTCGATCTCTGCCTCAGAGCTTCGCAGCACCTTTACTAATCTATCTATTGCTATCCTACGCATCGTTCGCCATAGGATTAGCGAATCCGTGGCTCGAGAACTTCGAGCCGATCAAGCAGGCTCTTCATCGAATCGTTGAGCAGAGCGAAGAGGTGTTCCAGCCCAACGATCTCGGTTCCTACCTAAACATAGCGTCCATGAGGTTCGAAGCTGGTGCCCTATTGATGGCAGAGGGATTCACGTTGGTATTCGCACTCATCGATCTAGGGCTCAATAGCCTCATCGACGGCATCTACGTATCGACCAACTACATCGATGTGCTCACTACGTCTACGCTGATCGAGCTAGTGACGTACCTAGCCATAGACGTGCCATGCACGTGCATCCTGGCTAGCTTCGGTACCTACGCATTGATAGAGTTCTTACGTAGCCTTCGCAAAGGTAGAAGGTTCCTCCTAGATCTAGACCTCCTCACGCTTACGTTAACCATGCTGGTTCTCTACACCCTGTTCACACCATTCATCTACGTATGGATCGTTCCACAGCTCTAGGAAACCAACGTTAGCTCACGATCCTTAGCGAGAGCTACGTATATCGCGCCCGAGGTGATTGCGATGCATAGAATCGCTAGAACTTCAACGAAGCCCAACCCCACGGTTTCCCTCACAACATCGAAGTATGGGTAGTAGTACACGAACCTTCGATCGAGTGTATAGGTACCCCAAACGGTTTCGACGACGGGGTACGTCGATAAGGTTCCGCGAACCCTCACAACAGCGCTATCGACGATCTTCGCGTAGCTCACCTCTATGTAGATGGGTACCCTAACCCCCTTCACCACAACGTACATCTTCCTAGGTTTCTCTTCGAGCGAACGAACCACGTCGGGATCCTGAAGAATGCCTATTCGAAGGAGTCTATTCATGAGGATCCTAACGTCGTCGAACGTCGACGCTAAGCCCATGCCTGAGGGATGCACTGCAACGTTGACGTAGGAAGCACTAGATACGTTTCGACCCGTAATCGCATCGATCTTGATGCACTTCGTAGAAACAAGGAAGTACTGAGTCGAGCTAGGTGTAGAGAGGTATATGTACGTAGCCCCCGCAACAACGCATACGAGGAGGAATACCAGAGCAAGCTTGGTTAAGGGACCTAGCCCACGCACACGTTCGTAGTATTCGTAGAACCCGAACTTGATGTAGCTAAGGTATCGCTGGAAGAGATCCGCGCGTTCGCGTAGATACCTATGTCTCTCCTCATCGATGACTATGGGAAGCGCAGCGATTCCAGCTATGAACCCACCTACGTGTGCAAAGAAAGCAACGCCAGCACCTCCGATCGAAGCCGAGTAGTAGCCGTTGAACACCTGTAATGCAAACCATAGAACGAGGTATACGGAGGCTCTCATCGAGAAGCATAGGGGGAAGAACCACCACCAGAAGCATAGGGTTAGCGATGTTCCGGGGAATAGTATGAGGTACGAGCCTAGGATTCCGCTAATGGCGCCGGAAGCACCTATGGCTGGTATGAATAGCTGTACGGGTCCTCCAAGCAAGCTAAATACTGTGTGAAACAATGATGCTACGAATCCCGAGATTAAGTAGAGTATGAGGAAACGTAGGCTTCCAACCACGTTCTCGACAGCGCGCCCAAAGACGTAGAGGTAGAGCATGTTGAAGAATATGTGTGCTATGTGTGCGTGTAGAAACATGCTCGTAACGATGTGGTACAGATACGTTAGAGGTTCCTTGACGAAGAATATCGGTACGAAGCCAAGGCTGTACGCCGTTACATCATCTATCTGTACGAATCCCCTA
>JAMOOB010000109.1 GCA_027066265.1 Desulfurococcales archaeon | reverse complement strand
AGGAGCTTCGTGACAAGGTAAGGGCTTCGATAGACGAGCTACTCAAAGCACTTCAACAACGCTAACCTTCGAAACGAATCTAGCTTCCTAACAACGTTTTTCTCCAACTCCTCGCAATCTTCTTTCGGTGAGTTTCGTGGATCGTTCCACGGCTCTCGAGCTTCTGAAGAAGTATCTTCGAGACGAGAAGATGGTTAAGCACTGCATAGCTGTGGAAGCAATCATGAGAGCTCTCGCTCGTAGGTTCGGCGAAGACGAGGAGCTGTGGGGCTTGGCAGGGCTTCTCCACGATATCGATTACGATCTCGTTAATCGAGATCCGAAGCAGCACGGTCTCAAAGCTATGGAGATTCTGAAGGGTTTGCTGCCCGACTTCGTTGTCGAGGCTATCGCTGCTCACAACGAGAACAACGGGTTTAGACCTACGGATCCTCGAGCCGAGAAACTCGTGATAGCTCTACGTGCTGCCGACCATGCTTCGGGGCTCATCGTAGCCACGGCGCTGGTCATGCCTAACAAGAAGATCGAGGAGATCAAGCTCAGTACCCTCAAGAGGAAGTTCAAGTCCAAGGACTTCGCGCGAGGTATCGATAGAGAGCGTATAAGGGGTATCGAGAAGCTTGGTCTATCCCTCGACGAATTCCTACAGCTAGCGCTGGATGCTATGAAGAACGTTGCTCACGAGCTAGGTCTCTAACCTCTACGGTTGCATGGGGAGAGCAAGCGATACGGTATCACCGAACCGATCCCCTTCTAGGGTACTCCATGGCGCGAGCTCTGAAGGCTAGCGTTCTATACACTGGTAGACCCAACGAAGTTCTCGAGAACGTATACATCGTTTGGGAAGGTAGCAAGATCATCGATGTATCTAGGGAACGTCCTCGAGACGTTGAGGAGATCATCGAGCCGGAGAACGCTGTAGTTACCCCGGCTTTCATCGATGCACATAGCCATATAGGGATGCATAGAGCGGGAGAACCGGAGCAAGAAGGTGAATCGAACGAGAAGTACGACTCCGTTCTACCCATGGTAGACGCTCTCTACGGTGTGTACATGGACGACAAGAGCTTTAGGGAATCGATTGAGTGGGGCGTGCTATACTCATGCGTTCTGCCAGGTAGCGGAAACATCGTTGGTGGTAGAGGTGTTGTTCTGAGGAACTACGGTAGAGATATCGAGGAAGCGTTCATCAAGTACGCAGGTCTAAAGATTGCGCTTGGGTTCAACCCTAGGTCTACCACGGATTGGAAGGGTACGAGACCCTACACACGGATGGGAGTAGTAGCGTTGCTGAGGAAGTGGTTGGTCAAGGCCAGGGATGCCATGAAGTTGGTGGAAGAGGGTAGGAAGCTTCTTGAAGAGATCGAGCCAGAGATACGTATGTTCTTCCCCGTTCTCCGAGGCGAAGAAGTGCTTAGGGTACACGTACACAAGGAGGACGATATCGCTGGGCTCCTCATGCTTAGGAAGGAGTTTGGGTTGAGGATCACTGTAGAGCACGCATGCGACGTACATACACGCGAAGCTTTCGAGAAGATTAAGCGTGAGGGAGTACCCCTCGTCTACGGACCTATAGACTCCTTCTCGTACAAGACAGAGCTCAAGCACGAATCGTGGAGAAACGTCAAGCTGCTGGTAGAGGTGAGACCGTTCTTCGGCTTGATGAGCGATCACCCAGTAACGCTTCAGAGGAACCTGTTCCTCCAGCTAAGGTTCTTCAAGAGGTTCGGCATGACTAGATCCGAATGCATATCGTTGATAACGTACAACAACGCCAAGATCCTCGGCGTAGACGACGTGCTTGGAACGGTGGAGCCTGGTAAGTGGGCAAGCTTCGTAGTGTGGAACGGCGATCCGTTCAGCCTGGAATCCTACCCAGTGCTCGTAGTAGGCGAAGGAAAGGTGCTGTACAGCGAGATCTGAACACGTTGAATCACAGCGATGCGTTTCCGCGAACAGCGTTTTATTATGCTTCTCGATCCTCGATGCGTTCTCTCTTCCATTCCTCTGCATCGAGAATCGATATCCGTTTGCGTAGAGGGGGATGGCTATCGAGTACCTTCTCGAATATCTTCCTCGCTAGATCCTTCGAATCGCTTGGGTTCACCGAGCCGTGGATCTTCATCAACGCTCTCGCCAAGGCTTCGGAACCCGCTACCTTAGCTGCGTAGCGATCCGCTCTAGACTCTAGATACCTTCGGAGCGTTACGTTGATAACTAAGGAGATGGCTAGCGGTGAAATGCATAGAGCTAGCACGGATAGTCCTCGCATACATGGATCCTCGACGTTCGCGAGCACGTAGTCCACGATCCTAGGTACGTAGGCTATCAACAACGAGATCGCTGCGAAGTGTATCAACGATGATAGTAGCTGGTGAAATCCTCGTAGATGTGCATACTCGTGAGCTATCACGGCACGAAGCTCGTCTCGATCGAGGACTTTCGCAAGCTCTTCGCTGAGCACAACGGTTCTCTTGATCAAGCCTATCTGCATCGCTACGAAACCACCGTTCTCTACGATACATACATCGACTCCGAACATCTTGGTATGTCTACACATCTTCTTGGCTAAGTACGTCGAGGCAAGCTCGTAGCTACCCAGCGTGGTTAGCAAAGCTATGGCTACGCATATCGGAGGCTCTACAACCTGCAGCAGTACGAGGGGCGTGAACGTGGCTACGTACACGATCAGCGGTACTAGGTGTAGTACGCGAACCATTTTCGTGGTTACCGTAGCCCTAACCATCGCCGACACCCTTCTATACGTAGCAACTGCGTAGATTAT
>JAMOOB010000108.1 GCA_027066265.1 Desulfurococcales archaeon | reverse complement strand
GATTAACGTAGGATACCAACACGTTGGTATCTACGTAGATCACCTAGCCCTACCCTCCTCAACATCCTCGTGCGTAGGGAGGTTCGTGTATGGAAGACCTTTCTCGAGGAACCGTTCAACGAGTTCCAAAACCTTCTTCCTACGCTCGATGAGTTCCCTAATCTTTGGAAGCCCCGCTTCGATAACCATGTTGTACGCATGGTTCTTACTCCTAGCGATACCAAGCCTAACAAGTTCTTCGATAAGAGCATCAACTTCGTCGCGAACCTTCAGGGTAACGGTACGTACCATCGATATCCCTACTCCATGCACGTATCGACGTATATAAGTACTACCTAGGTACACCCAGCTAGGATACTGGTGCTGCACGAAGGCTATGGATAGAGCTAGCCACGATTCGAGGAATGATGTTGAGGCCTAGAAGTAGGGCTGGTCTGGGTTCGGATTACTGAAGCCCGTCGATCTAATCAAGAACGTTCCTAGGACTATGCTTCTCGACGATTCTCTTCAGCTTAACGTTGCTCTAGTTCTGTACGTTCATCGCTTTCCTTCCTAGAGATCGCGGAGGTACCGATCGATTGCATGATCTTCGAAAGCTTGTCGCTTCGGTAAAGCGGCGTTGTTCTGATAGCTCTCCTAGCCTAGACCTTGTTGCTGGGGTTAGCGATGCCTAGACCTATGGATAGGCTTCGCTTCGGTACGGGTGGTATACCCGTTTCAACGCCTAGGAAGACCACGGTCAACGGCATCAAGAGGATTAGGGAGCTGGGTCTCGATGCTATGGAGATCGAGTTCGTTCGCGGTGTAAGGATGTCGGAATCCACAGCGTTGGAGGTTCGTAGGGTTGCCGAGGAGCTCGACGTGGTTCTTACGGCTCACGCTCCTTACTACATCAATCTGTGTAGCGATGATAGGTCGAAGTTCGAAGCAAGCGTTCAGAGAATCATCGATACCGTGAAGATCGGTTGGGTTGCCGGTGTGTGGAGCGTCGTATTCCATCCCGGGTACTACGGCAAGCTTAGCTCGGAGGAAGCTTATCGAAGGGTTAGGGAAGGCATAGCGAAGGTTCTGGAGTTCGTGCAGAGCAACGGTATCGATCTATGGATTCGTCCCGAGGTTATGGGTACCCACAGCGAGTTCGGAACACTGGAAGAGATCGTTAGGCTCGCAGCCGAGTTCGGACCCCCTGTAGCTCCCTGCATAGATTTCGCTCATCTCCATGCCCGTAGCTTGGGTAGGTACAATACCTACGAAGAGTTTCGCTCCGTACTTGAGTACCTAGAGAAGGAGCTTGGTAAGGAGATCCTATCGGCGATGCATATCCATGTCTGCGGCGTTGAGTACGGTTCGAAAGGAGAGGAGAAGCACGTGAACCTCCCCGAGACAAGCTTCGATTACAGGACGTTGATGAGGGTACTGAAGGAGTTCAACGTTCGTGGTGTAGTGATCTCGGAGTCTCCCGATCTGGAAGGAGATGCTCTTAGGATGAAGCGTGCCTACGAGGAGGCCTAGGCATGGTTCGAAGGGTTCTGTGGTGCGTTACGGGTGGAGGTACGTGGATGAGAAGCATCGTGGATACCATCCGTAGGCTGGTCGAGGAAGGTGTTGAGGTTGCCGTAGCTTTTTCTCGTGCTGGTCTAGAGGTTGCTAGGATCTACGGCGTTCTCGACAAGCTGCTCGCGATCGTTCCTAGCTCGGAGTACGGCGGTGTTTCCCTAGGAGAGAAACCGGGTTTCTATCCCTATACATGCTGGGTAGCCTCGAGGAGGATCAACATCGTTGTGATAGCTCCAGCAACCTCCAACACCGTAGCCAAGATCGTTCACGGGATCGCGGATACGTTGCCTACGGCGGTAGCTCTACAGGCTTTGAAGAGCGGTGTACCTCTAGCAATCCTTCCTACGGACTACGGAGAGGTATGCATCACCGAACTCCCGTGCTACGTAGATACCGATAGATGCGTTGGCTGCGGAGCATGCATAGCTGCGTGTCCCTACAACGCTATCCACATCCTTGAGTACCGCGGTAGGAAACGGGCTAGAATAGACTACGCACAGTGTCGAGGAACCGCGCTGTGTCTAGATGCATGTAGCTACGGAGCCATCAAGTGCTGGGAACGCGCAATCGTTACCCCTAGCAAGATCGATCTAGAGAACCTCGAGAAACTGAAGCAGTTGAAGAACGTATTCGTTGCTAAGAGCATCACAGAGCTCGAGGAATACATCCACCGAACCCTGGAACCCGATCAACGCACTCCGTGAAGCAACGACTCTACAACATATCTACCACAACACCGAGAAACTCGCTGGACAACCGTTCTCGCCGATGATGGAGGTGGGGGATCGCTGAAACGTGATGAATATTCATGGGCTCTGAGGATCAATCATCTCCCTGTATTGAGGTGGTTAAAGTATTGTAGGTGAATGATGTAAACGTTCTAAGTTTTTATGCTCATCAACGTAGTTTACGATCTTGGGGAGGTATGAAGAGGCAGAGAGTTTACGAGTTCGATGTAGTTATACTTGAGGACGAGGATGGTGGTTACATAGCTTTCGTACCCGCGTTACCGGGTTGTCATACGCAAGGCGATACCTTGGACGAGGTGCTGAAGAATATTAAGGAAGCCATAGAGCTATACCTAGAGACTCTCAGCGATGAAGAAAAGGAAGAGTTGCTACATCGAAGAGTTGTCGGTATCCAGAGAGTGAGAACCGTTGCCTAAGATAACCCCTATCGATCCCTACAAACTCATCAAGATCCTTAGCAAGGTAGGGTTCAAACCAGTTAG
>JAMOOB010000107.1 GCA_027066265.1 Desulfurococcales archaeon | reverse complement strand
GAATCTTTATGGCGAAACCTCTACCACCAACGAAGTCCTGAGCAAGTTCCTTAGGGTACTCCCAGATCTTGACCTCTTCACGTGTAAGATCTATCCATAGAGCTTTACCCCACCACCCTTTCAAGATCCTCACCCAACCCGGTAGAGGCATAAAGTAAGATCTCAACAATAGAATTAAGTCTTGATGCCGTGAGTGACCCTACGTACTAGGTAGATACCGTGCTTACTCAAGTTCGATGCTACGGGACATACGTAGGCACACTTAGCACATCCACTACACCTAGAAACGTCAACCTCGCCTTTCTCGATTGCACGACGAGTACATACGTAACTACATAGATTGCATCCTAGACACTGCGAAGCCATGTATACCACCAGCAATGCTCTTCGCGCTAATCGTTCTAGGTACTCGACGTCTCTAGAACAGACCTCCACCCTACCACTGCTGGATACCTTTACGTGACCACGCTTAGCATACGCAACGACTTCACTACCCCGCTTCTCGATTTTATCGAATGCAACTACGCGTAGAAGCTTCTCAACTCGATCCAGAGGCACTTCCTCTACGGTGGGAGACAGCACTAAACAATGAAGATCCGGATAACCAGAGAATTCCTGTGCAACCACTACATAATTGAGAGCTACCTTCTCAAGAATCGCGCTATGCTTAACCCCTTGCTTTGCAAGGATCTGGATTATTTCCGCCGGAAATTCGAAGCGCCATCTCCACAATCCAAGGTCTATCCATACCTTTGGCAACCCCCATTTTCGACAGAACTCCCATAGCTTCTCATTCCATCGTTCCCATAGATCCCTATGGAAATTCTTCATTATTTCAAACTCTGCCAATCTGGATGTTGGACATAGGTAGCAACCTACTCTATCGTAACCGTAGCTATACAGCGGATTCAGAGGTAGGTTCTTGTACGCTATGAATAGATGTACTTCGAGAGCACTCCATTCCTGTATTGGTGCCGCAATCGTTTCGTAGGATATCGTACCAGAACGCGCTACTTGACCAGCGAGAGCTCTCGACGTAGATTCGTACCTTCGCTGACCAACTATGGTGAGCAATCTATCGAACTTAGACTTGAATTCTTTCACTGAGGGAGCCAATTTACATATCCTGCAACACCATCTGTAATCACGTGCTGGCGGACCGAAAAGATCGACATACCTCCAGAAAGTGTCCCTAGATCTAACCTCGAAGAGCTTAAGGTCGCAAACCGCAGCAACCTTGTGTGCGGTCTCTATCGTTTCTGGGAACTCGAGTCCACTATCTATAAACAACGCATATCGAACTCCAGCTTCTGAAGCTAAGTACGCTGCCACCGTGCTATCCTTACCACCACTTATGTTCACTACGGGTACGCCTAGCCTAGACGTTCTTCTGAGGAATTCCAAAGCTCGTCGCTCAAGCATCTCGAGCCTAGGAACGTTGGCCTCTACGGCAACGTTTATTGTACCTACACTCTTCGATATCTCGATCTTCTTCTCGGTGAAGCGCCAAACTTTCTGGATCCTTACATCACCTTGGGAAAGCACCTTAGCAACTCCGTACTCACTAAAGTTCTTGTTCGCTACCGGTATCCAACTACCAGGTTCACCTACATTGCCTTCAACGATCTTGTTACGTTCCACCACTGTATAGGGCTTAAGCTTCTCTACATCGAGCACAGCATAGCAACTAGCGATACCCTCGTCTATGAAGAGCTTCGTTCCATAGTAACCAGGTTTAAAGATCCATTCCTTCCTAACTATATCGAACTCCAGCACCCCGATGCTAAGTCCATGAACGATAACTTCGTAAGCTGCATCCACTCCCTGAATCCTGTTAAAGAGAATGAAGCTACGATCTAGATCGAGAAACTTCACAACGTCGATCCCAACGCTTTTAGAAATAGCGTTTACAAGCCAGGATCGTTCAAGCTCCGATACGGGTCGTACATCTCCGGGAGGAACAACCTTCACCTTCCTAACCTTTTCACCACAGCGACCACAACGATCTAGAGCTACCACTGGAACTCCACAGTTATCACACCATCTAAGATCTATCGAGATACGCTTGAATAGCTCCGTAGCTTTCGAACCCTTGAGTCTTCTAGCCATGACTGAACCCTACGCCGCACCCGTTCAGAATCCTGCGGAATCAAGTCAATATGGGCTTTCACTGCAATGACAAGACGAGAACTAGCCATACACAGTAGACACTTGTGAGTTGTGGAGCCGGGGCCGGGATTCGAACCCGGGAACTAACGGGTCTCAACGGGCGGTAGCCGGAAGCCACTGCAGCCCGCCGCCTTGGACCGCTCGGCCACCCCGGCTCCATGAATCGTTGCTTGGAAGGGCTCTAATAAGGCTAACTAACATCCGATAGCTCCTCAACGCATTCGATTCAGCACGACCACCATGTGGAGCGTTATACGTCGTAGCACTCTATACACATTGTCGTGAAGAACGTGGGGCATAGACGATAAGGCTTTTAGCCTTAGTGGTAGCACAGATCGATGGTGTGGGCCCGTCGTCTAGCCCGGTAGGACGCCGCCCTGACGAGGCGGAGGTCCGGGGTTCAAATCCCCGCGGGCCCACCAATTCCAGATTGATTCTCGACATTATTACTATCACATTAACGAATCGAAGAAAAGTTAGGAGGAGGTGTAGAGATGTGAAGGTATAGAAAAAGTTCTTTTGTAAGATTCTACGGATTTACGAGGTTATCCACAGATCGGGTAGTCGTCTGGTACTTTTGCTCTGAAGTATTTGCCGGTCTCTGGATCTTGGAATAGTCCGATCTTCACACCCTTCCTACCCTTAGGAGCTAGCATC
>JAMOOB010000106.1 GCA_027066265.1 Desulfurococcales archaeon | reverse complement strand
ATGAATACGTAGAGAGGTCTACGCAGAGCTCTAGAGATTTCGAGAATGCGTTCGGCGAGAAACGTAACCAAGCTAGCGAGACCCCAACGATCCCCGTCATCAACGAGCTTCTTCACGATCTCCCTAACCAATCCACGGAACTCGTCGAGGACATCGATGCCGATGAACTTGATGCCGAACTCTTCGAGTAGGGATCTATCTCGGTAGAACCTAGCATCGATCACAGCAGCGTGTACACCCTCTCTACGGAGCCAATACTTAACGAGTTCGCTCTTACCAACGTTGCGAGGACCGTAGACAACCACGGTTCTAAACATCTGTAAAAGCTTCCCCAGCTCGTCAAGCTCGGAAACACGGTCGTAGAATCCAACGCCTAGCAACGTTCTGTAGCTCCTATCGACGAAGATACCCATCAACCACGATCTCTTTCGCAGAGACCTACGCTTTGGAAGGGGTTAAGCCCTAGGAAACTCCTCGATCTATTCGAAGAATCGAAGTCGTGGTGCTGGGGGATCGGAAGTCGATTGCTTTAGACATCTAGGTAGTGGAGGATTTCGGCTGGTGGTACGTAGAGGTTGAGTTTCCTTGCTTCCTCTCGCTTCATATCGATGTACTGCTGAATAAGCTCTTCGGTGAAGACTGGTTTGAGCCATTCGTGATCGCTCTCCAGCTCGTCCAGCGCTTCCTCTAGGCTTCTAGGCAGGGTCTCGATCCCTAGCTTCCTCCGCTCCTCCTCGCTCATGGTATACACGTTCCTATCGATTGGATCGGGTGGTTCGAGCTTCTTCCTGATACCGTCGAGCCCAGCCATGATTACGGCTGCTATGGCTAGGTATGGATTGGCGGAGGGGTCGGGTGGTCGGTACTCGATCCTCTTACCCTTCTCATCCCCCTTCACGTAGCTGGGTACCCTAATCGCAGCGCTCCTATTGGCACGGCTCCACACTAGGTATACCGGCGCTTCGTATCCCGGTACTAGTCTCCGGTAGCTGTTGGTCGTCGGGCTAACTATGGCGGACAACGCTCTTCCGTGCTCGATGAGACCCGCTACGAAGTGTCTAGCGAGATCGCTTAGCTCTGCATACTCATCGCTAGGATCGTAGAACAGGTTCCTGCTTCCATTCAAGCTCCATAGGCTTAGGTGGATGTGCCAACCGCTACCGTTGTCGCCATGCATAGGCTTGGGCATGAAGGTCGCTACCATGCCTCTCCTAGCAGCAACGTTCTTCACGACGAACTTGATGGTCTGGAACCTATCGCCTGCAACCGTAGGTGTTCCAGCCTCTACACCGATCTCGCACTGACCGTACGCACCAACCTCGTGGTGGAGAACCGTTGCCTCGATACCGAAGTACTTGCGTAGGGTATCACCTACCTCGAGACGTAGATCGAAGAGCTTGTCGTAGGGCGGAACGGCGTAGTACCCATCCCTAGGCCTATTGAATACCGAGCTGAAGTAGTTGGATTCGCTCGATCGAATCTCGAGGATCTGTCTCCACGGCTCTACCACTACCTTGACCGAATCGAAGACGAAGAACTCGATCTCTAGACCAACCAGAGCCCTATACCCTAGCTCAGCTAGGTACTGCTCGAGCTTCTCAGCAACGTACCTAGGATCCTTGGGATACCTAGAACCATCCCTAGCAAACACCGTACACAGAACCCTAGCAGTCTTGGGGTACCACGGAAGCACCGCGAGCGTCTCCGGAATGGGTTTCAGAACGAGGTCGCTGGTCTCGATAGGTTCGAAACCCTTGACGCTGTTACCATCGAGCTTACCGAAACCCCTCTCAACGCTCTCCTCGTCAACGATCGAGGTATGTACCGTGACGTGCCTAAGCGTACCGGCTAGATCCGTGAACTGTAGATCTAGCCACTCGATACCTAGAGACCGAAGCTTCTCCACGAATTCCCGAAGCTCCACAGCCGTACACCTCTTCACGACCTAGCCACGGCAAGCCCATATAACGCTACCCACCTACAGCGCTGGACAAACGTCCACGAAGCCCTAGACACGTATCGCGGCAACCCGAAGAACGTTGCTAAACGTTTGAACGCTACCATACCGAGAAGAACCTATTTATACCGCGAGCGTCAGCACATCCCTGCCTCCACACCCACCCCCTTCGGCACCCCCCACAACCGCATCATCATCCGCTAGCCTTTGCTAGCGAGCTTACCTCGATCTCTACGGTTCGCATACATAGCTAGAAAGTTTCTCATCCTCGTTCCGAGAGGCAAGCGTTATATTGCGATACGTACTCTACGCTATGGGGAGCCGAAGCTTATGATAACCATCGAAAGCGTTGAGAGCGTAAGCATGGTATCCGTATGGATGCTCGAACCCCGCATACCGGAGCTTCTCCTAGAGCTTAGGAAACGAGGCTACGCTACGGCAAGGGTTAGACCTAGGAGTTTGGGTGGATACGACGTAACGTTCATAGAACCCAACGTGGTAGCGATCAAGGGATCGACGTACGTAGCATACAATCCGGGTAGACGTTCCATAGCTATCGAAGGTCCCAACCCAGACGAGCTTCTCAAGGTACTTAACGAGGTGGAGGAGGTGCTGAAGTACGTGGGTAGCGATCCTGTCAAAGGTGTTCTATTCTACGAACTCCAGGCGAAGGCTAGGGCTATCGGTAGTAGATGGGTTTTGAAGAAGGTTGTGAAGACGTGCGATCTGCTAGGGCTAGACCTATCGATAGTCCCCATAAGCTTCGTCTCGGTTGAAGGAGATCCCAACTCTATGCAGTGGCTACACCTAGACGTAAAGCCTCTGTGGACTAGCTGGTCCAACGAGAAGGTTCGGTACGAAGTGGTTCTGGTGTATAG
>JAMOOB010000105.1 GCA_027066265.1 Desulfurococcales archaeon | reverse complement strand
GGGCTAAGTCCCTTAGCTTACGCTACCCTTCTCGAGAGCTGCGTTGAGGTTACCCTTCTCCAGCTCTTCGATGATCTTCTCGTACTCGTCGTGGCTCCTGGGAGTCTTGAACACGATCTCTCCCTTGACGATCTTCTCCTTCAGTTCATCGGCAAGCTCCTTGACTTCGGGAGGTATGTACTTCTCTCTAAGCTCCTTCACGATCTCCACGACTTTCTCGGGCGTCAATCCCTTACCTAGCTTACCCCACTCCTTGGCTAGCTCGGCGAAGGTCTTCACGCCGTCTAGATCCCAGATACCTACGCCACCCTCCTTGATTCCAAGGACGTGGATACCACCTTTCCACTTACCTTCCACAACCATCTTGATCACGGTGTAGACAGCTACGTCTACTCTCTTGGCACCGCTCAACGGTATGTATTGCGGAGCATACCATTCCTGGCTAGCATCCTGACCGATTGCGAAAGCTTTGCCGTAGCCTTTCTCGTTCCAGTCGATCACGGCGTTGAACATACCTACGTGGGTAAGCCCAGCCAATCCGTAGAGAACCTTCACGCCCTGCTGAAGTAGTTGCCAAGCGGTTTGGTAACCCTTCTGAGGATCTTTGAAGGTACCGGTGTAGACCCAGTAGAACTTGACTGGTATACCCATCTTCTTCTCGAAGTACTTAGCTCCGAAGAGGTAGCCTATGTGGAACTTCCACAGCGGCGGTATATCCATGCCGGCAACGGCACCGATCTTCACCGGACCTTTCTCGCCCTCCTCCTGCATCAGCTTCCATGCCATTCCAGCAGCGTAGATACCTATGAGAGCAGCACACTCCTGTTCACGGAACAGTATATCTACTTCGTTGGGTCTCTCTACACCCGTGGTAGCGTCTATCAAAGCAAACTTCTGGTTCGGGAACTTGTCGGCGGTCTCGTTAAGTGCTTTGGTCCATAGGAACCCTACGAGGATCAAAACATCGTACTTACGCTCCTTAGCGAGCTTCTCGAGCATGGGAACCATGTCTGCCGTGGATGGAGGCGTCATGTAGTCGACCTCGACACCGAAGTCCTTCTTAGCACGTTCAGCTCCTAGCCAAGCCATGTCGTTGAAGCTCAGATCACCACGACCACCAACATCGAACAGAATGGCAACGCGAATCTTCTTACCGGTCGTTGCGGTAGTGCTGGGGCTTACGGTCGTCGGAGACGTGGTTGTGGTGGCTGCACCTCCCCTACCTACGAGTAGAAGACCAGCGGCAACGGCGATGATTACGATGCCCACGATTATTCCAACGATAGCAACCTTCGAAATAGCTTTCCGAAGACTACCCATCGAAGACCCCGCATAGCATCGCTACGAACCGGATAAAAAGCTAGAGCATCAAAAAGCCGTAGATATTAACATGGGCGAAGCAATTCGTGCGATTCTCTATGCCTAGCATTATGAGATAAAAATAGTTTGTTATCGCGTTCTGGATGAACCAAGCAGTGTTGCGCATCCGTAGCATGGATTGCAAGCTTGTCTACATGGTAGGTCTCTCACTTGAGGACAATCTCCGTAGAGTTCGGGCCCGGACTTGCAGACAGATGAACATGGATGTGTTTCGAGTTCTCCGTTGGATATGTTTGCGAGTACGCTAGCAGAGCCACAGAACACGACGTCGCCCATGAATCCCCACGGAATGTGATAGAACTTTCCATAGCACTCAACGTAGGCTCCCTTAAGGTCGGGCTGTATTGCGAAGGCAACGTGATCGCATTCCGTATTGCTCCACCACCCAAGGAACCATGCCCACCACGAGATCTCACAATAGCTTTCATCCCTAACGTACTGAACCATATCGTTGAAGATCCACACAGTTGCTTTTGCAACAGCTTTAGCTGCTCCGCTCAGTATCGAAGCCTCTCTGTAGAGCGTTGTACAAGGAACGTAATCTGTTAGAATCTTCGATACGTTTATTACCTTATTAATCTCTGGAACCGTTATGATAGCTATGCTGGGATTCCTAAACACGTAAGCGTTCCTCGCAATCACGTACACGCTCTCGCTACAGAGCTTTTCGGGTACTCCCAACCTCCTCAATTCCTCTACGGATCTATTCACGTGGAACCTCTCAACGAACTCCCTCAACGAGATGCAGGAAGATTCGATAACCTTCCTCTCGATGCTTACGTTGATGGGTACGAGCTCGATCACCGTAGCACCAACGATCTTGTTGCCACGGAGCTTGAGCGCGTAGAGCTTTCCATCGCGTGAAACGCCTAGGATCAGAACCCTCTCATCGAGGACTCTATACGGTTCTTCACGAATGTTGGGTACCACGATCTTGGAACCGTTGCGTAGGGTAAGCGTTACGTAGCCGTTCCACACAAGCTTCTTAATCACGATCCCTACCTGAATCGTTAGATTGCTGAGATCCTTAACATCGACATCGTAGCCGAGAGACCTTAGGTAAGCAGCCGCGTCCTCAACCCTATACCAAGGCTGCCTAGATACGTCTATAACTAGGTAGACTCGATACGGTTTCGAAGAGTTGGGAGATCCACTGAATACAGTGATTTCTTTGCCAACGCTGCCCGCCCATCCATGCACGGGTTTGAGGCATAGTTCGAGACCATCGGTATTGCTACAGAAAGAATGTAGTTTTCTCAGCCATTCACTAACGTAGCTAAGCTCAAGTATTCCGATCACTAACATGGGAATTACTACGAGTAGCACCGATATCTTGCTCAAACCCTTCGTACCAGGACCCCGCTGTCGAAGTACTGTGTCCACAGGAAAAACGTTGTGTTTCGTTGGGGTACGAACCGTGGAATTGCTTTGCGGAGACTATCTAGAGAGCGAGGAGGATCCGAACTATCCTCTCCAAC
>JAMOOB010000104.1 GCA_027066265.1 Desulfurococcales archaeon | reverse complement strand
CTTCTCAACATCCGGGTTCCAGTAACCACCGACCACCGCGATCCTACCGCTCTTCACGAGGTCTAGAACTATCGGTGGGTAGTTCGAGAAGCTATCGACACCAACAACGTACCTACCGAGACCGAGAGCGAACACGAGCTCCGTTATCGATGGAGCTAGGCATACCACTCGCTTCGGAACCTTCTCGAACTCTACGCTTCGACCAAGAGCATCGATGACCTTGACAGGCTTCTCGAAGATCCGGGTCACGGTCTCGGTACGAACCTTCTCCAGAACCTTCGTCTCCGTCACGATGCTCGTCTTCGTAGCTGTAACGGTCTGCGTAGCGATGCTGGTCACGGTCGTGGTAACGGTCGTAGCCCCACTCATCGATACGTAGAGGTATCCAACGATCCCCAGCACCGCTACGATTATCAACGCCACCGCTATCCAGAGCCTCGCATCGATTCCCCGTCTGGCTAGGGTACCCATACCCACTCCCACCCATGCAAAGCAATGAGCTCGGTTTTTAAGCATCGTGAAGGGTAGGAGTTATATGTTCGTTGCACGGTTTCGAACACGGTCGAGATCGTGAGGATCTACGTATCGATCGATGCCGAAGGTCTTCCCGGGGTATTCCACCCCTCGCAGCTCACGCCACGAGGATACCTATTCAACGAGATGAAGAAGGTCGTGACCCAGGTAGCGAAGACGGTTGCCAAGGCTCTCCACGAACGTGGTGTTGAAGAGGTTTGGATCGCCGATAGCCACGGATTCATGGGGAACATCGACTACCTAGAGATGCCTAGCTACGTAAAGCTTCTCCGCGGAGCTCTGAGACCCGTATCCATGGTCTACGGAATCGATAGAGGGTTCGATGCAGCGATATTCCTTGGGTACCACAGCGGTGCTGGCGTACCTAGGAGCGTTGCCGATCACACGTTCAGCGGTAGATCCATCCACGAGGTTAGGATAAACGGCGTTCCCGTAAGCGAATTCGTGCTAAACGCACTGGTTGCCGGTGCTCACGGAGTTCCCGTGGTACTGGTTATGGGAGACGACAAGCTTCGCGAAGAGGTTTCGAGATGGTGTCCCTGGTGCATCTACGTGGTTTCGAAGGAATCGATCTCGAGGTTCGCAGCGATCATGAAGCCACTCGACGTGGTTCTGAAGGAGCTGGAGAACGGGGTGGAGCAAGCGTTGAAGAAGCTTAGGCGTGGAGAAGCGAAGCCTCTACGAATCGATGGAGAGCTGGTGCTGGAGATCGTGGTTAGGCGTACGGAGCTCGCCGACGTAGCTGAGCTGATCCCGGGTATCGAGAGGGTTAGTGGCTACGTGCTTAGGTACCGAACGAAGAGCGTTGAGGATCTTTACCGAATCGTCGAGCTCGTAGCACTACTTGGCGTAGCCGTGGAGGAGCTTAAGAATTCGGTTAGCTACGAAAGCTCCTGGTACCGACCATGATCTTCGCAACCAGTTTTGATCCGTATCAACGTTACCTGCTATCCATGGCTCTGGCAACCATCTCGCTAGCGATCTCCAACTTCGTTCCTAGCAGAACGGTTTCGACGCTCCTCAAGATCGCTACGTATCTAGGGCTAGGAATAGCTCTCTACACCTACTTCTCACCCGATTTCCTATCCAAGTTCTTCGCGTTGCTTACCCTAGCCGTGGGATGCCTCGCAAGCATCTACGCCCACGACTACGAGGTGGAGAAGTATGGTTCTCCACCGAGTAGAAGAAGCTTGAATCTGCTGATCGATCTCTTCGCTCTGTCGATGCTCATCGTCTTCACGGCACCCAACCTACTGACCTTCGTAGCGAGCTGGATCCTTGCGGAGATCGTTGGTTTCCTAGCCATAGTCTACGAACCGAGTAGGAGGAACCTGATCGCTGGTCTCCGATACCTCTTGGTATCGATGATTCCCGCCGACGTAGCGCTCATCTCATTGCTAGCCGTGTGCTCCTCTAGGATAGGGATCGAAGCAACGCTTCGACTACCCATGCATCTCCTCGACGACGTTCTGCAACCCTTGCCAACGATTCTCGGGGTAGCTATGGTGCTGGGATTCGGTGCCAAGGCTGCTATAGCACCTCTACACTTCTGGCTACCCGAAGCACATGCATTGGCACCAGCACCAGCATCCTCCCTCCTATCGGGGATCATGGTCAAGATGGGTATCTACGCCATGCTCCGCATTGCACCGGCTCTAGGAAGCGATGTACTGACCATGCTCGCGATCCTAGCGTGCGCAACCATTGCCTACGGAGGTCTAGCAGCCGTTGCTCAGAGCGATGCTAAGAAGCTCTTGGCGTACTCAACGATAGAGAACTGCGGTCTGATAGCTCTAGCCATCGCGATCTACGGACTCTACGGTATGGGTACGGCTCTCGTAGCTGCGCTAACGATGTGTGGTGCCCACGCCATGTTCAAGGCGAGCCTCTTCATGAACTCCGGCATCGTTGAGCTCTCGACCCATACGAGAGAGATACCGAGGTTGGGGTACCTATCTAGGTACCTACGCGTACCCAGTACCTCGGCAACCATAGCTGTGCTAACACTGTTCGGCGCACCTCCTACGCTGGGATTCATAGCAAAGCTCACGCTCTTCCTAGCAGCGCTAGAGCTACTCTACCTACATCCATGGGTAGGGATCGCAGCCCTGGTATTCGTAGCGTTGGGATCCGCTCTAGCGGTATGCTACGGAGTGAAGTACCTGTCTATGTACTGGGGCTCGAGTCCTAGGAACGGTGTGGAGATCCATAGACCTTCCAAACTCGTCGAGCTCTCCGAACTCTTCACATCGCTGCTGTGCTTAGCCCTAGCACCACCTATCTACGCGATGGTGGGAGGCGTAGCTACGTGGCTGTGGGTAGCTCTCCTAGCATTTGCGCAGATCGTCTTCGGGCTCTCCATGCTCTACCTCTACACGAGGTTGAGCACGGTAAGCGAAGAACCTTGGCTCGGGGGAGCAGCTCCATGAGTTCCGAGATCGGTAGCTACTTCGAGAGAGTAGCTAGGAGGATCCAAGCGCTTCAGAAGCTCTTCGACGAGCTACAGGCACGGATCTGCACGCTTTGCGTGGGATCCGTAAGCGATCTCCACAAGCTTTTCGCATTCATCGAGGTCTCTATTGCGAGAACCATACTATCGATTCCAGCGATCGTGTCGAAGATCGTTGAAGTAGATCGCTGGGGTGCTACGCTGGCTAGAAGCGTTTGGAAGGCGTTGACCAGGGTCGTGCTATCGATAGAAACGGGTCTCCCAACCTCTTCCACACTCCTTGGACTCCTATCCATGCTGAGCCTACTGGCGGTGACCGTGCTATGCCTAGCCTACTCCCACTGATGCTCCTTGCGCTACCCATCTGCATCCTAGCACCCCTGATCCTCGACGGTGTCGAGAGGAAGATCCGCGCAAGGATACAGGGTAGGGTTGGACCACCACCGCACCAGACTCTCCTCGACGTAGCGAAGCTGTTTAGGAAAGAGGTTGCGTCGAGTGGTAGGCTCGATCTAGCCATTGCATGCGCTAGCCTTGGACTCGCACTAGCTCTGGGAGCAGCGATCTCGATACTCGTAGGCTACGCAACCAAACCCTTCTCAACAACGCTGATAGCTCTCGGCATCGCGTTCCTCGCATCGTGTAGAGGAACCGCGTATCTATGCAGCATCGTTACGGGTAACGGCTTCGCATTCGTAGGTACGACACGTGGAGCGATCCTCGGCATCTGTCTAGAGCTTCTAGCGGTGCTCAGCCTATCCCTACCCCTAGCACTGGAACGAAACCCAAGCCCTCCGTTGATAGCTACCTGCTTCGCAACGGTTTTCGTAACGAGCTTCGTAGCTAGCGCAAGGCTACCCTACGATCTTCACGAAGCAGAGCCCGAGCTAGCTTCCGGAGCATTGATAGAGTTCAGCGGACCTCTCCTAGCTACGTTCATAGCGATGCATCTGATCGAACGCTTCACACTAACTCTCGCACCCGGACTCGTGCTCGCAACAACGATC
>JAMOOB010000103.1 GCA_027066265.1 Desulfurococcales archaeon | reverse complement strand
TAGCTCTAGCCATGGGTACGACTACCTGGATCCTCCACGCAACGATCTCTACATGCCTAGGTAGATCGCGTATGGATCTAGCTATGCGTAGCCTCGTACCCCTATCCCTAGCCACAACCATCCTGTGGGTGGTTCTATGGGGAGCGCTGCAAGGGTTCTAGAAACCCTCGTATCTAGCGGGATCGATAGGAGTAGGATCGAGGTACTCGACGATAGAACGCTCCTCGTAGAGGTTCCTAGGAACGAGCTTAGGAACGTAGTGGCTACGCTACGTAGGTTGGGAGCGCGACCGCGAACCATGGCTGCGTGCGACGATAGGTCTAGGGATGGTGTCTACAGGCTTCTGTACGTCTACGCGTTCGATGATCTCGGCACCACGACGATACTCAGCGTAGCGCTAGATCCACGGAAACCCGTGGCTCCCACCGTAATCGATGTGGATCCAGCCCTTGACTGGTACGAGCTAGAAGCATGGGATTTGATGGGTATCGAGTTCGAGGGTAG
This sequence comes from Desulfurococcales archaeon, assembly GCA_027066265.1. Classification (GTDB taxonomy): domain Archaea; phylum Thermoproteota; class Thermoprotei_A; order Sulfolobales; family Ignisphaeraceae; genus JAADCV01. The sequence goes on along the minus strand of JAMOOB010000103.1, from coordinate 10,555 downwards.
GAAGCTTAGGAGGCTAATCCTTCCCGAGGACTGGCCTTCGAATCTCCATCCGCTTAGGAAGGATGTCTCGATCGAGGAGATGAAGAAGCTCTACAAACCCTTGGCAACGTGGCGTGGTCTCGAAATCGGTGCCGATAGCGTTGCTCTGATCCCGGTAGGGCCCTACCATCCAGCGCTCCACGAACCCGAGCTATTCGTGCTCTACCTACGTGGAGAGAAGGTTGTGGACATCGACTACCTAGGGTTCATGGTTCATCGCGGAATCGAGAAGCTCGCCGAGTCCATGACCTACGACAAGGTTCCGTTCATAGCCGAGAGGATATGCGGCATATGCGGTTACGCGCACAGCGTTGCCTACTGCCAAGCCGTTGAACACGCTCTAAGAATCGAGGTCCCTGATCGAGCTAGGTACATAAGAACTCTGCTACTCGAGGTAGAGCGTATCCATAGCCACCTTCTATGGATCGGCGTAGCGTGTCATCTCCTAGGCTTCGACACGGGGTTCATGCATACGTGGAGGATTAGGGAGAAGGTCATGGTATTAGCCGAGAAGTTGACGGGTAGTAGGAAGATGTACGGCATAAACATCGTTGGTGGCGTTAGGATGGATATCGATAGCGATAAGCTTAGCTACGCGGAGAAGGTCATCGAAGAACTTCGTAGAGAAGTTCCTCGACTCATCTCCGCTACGATCTCGGTGCCTCAGGTTAGGAAGAGGTTGAGTGGTACGGGAATACTTGAGAAGAGCGATGCTACGAGGTACGCCGTCGTGGGTCCAACGGCTAGGGGTAGCGGTGTTCCGATCGATGTTAGGAAGGATCATCCCTACGCTGCCTACGGCGAGCTTAGCTTTAGGGTACCAACCTACTCGGAAGGCGATAACATGGCTAGGACAATGGTTAGGGTCGAGGAGTTGGAGGAGAGCTTCAGCATCGTGGAGCAGACAATCGATGCTCTTAGAAAGGTTGGGGGCTGGATAGCTAACGAAGAGTACGAGATCGTTCCGGGTAGGCTAGGGATCGGTTCTGTGGAAGCTCCTCGCGGAGAAGATATCCACGTACTGATCACTGATCGCACCACTCCGTATCGATGGAGAGTTCGTGCACCTACGTACCAGAACCTACCAGCTCTACGAGCAATGCTTAGGGATTGCGATCTCGCTGATGCGCCTCTGACCATAGCTAGCATAGATCCATGCTTTTCGTGTACGGATCGCATCCTGATCCTAGACCTGAGGACCGGTGGTGTAACGATTCGAAGCGTTAGGAAGGTGGTTGGTGGGTAGCGATGATTCATCGAATCCTTGCCCTAGCTCTGAAGAGTGGTGTTGCAACGGTTCGCTACCCAAGGCAACCACCTATCTTAACCGAAGAGTTTCGTGGATTCCTAGTGTTCGATCCTACGAAATGCGTTGGTTGCGGAGCCTGTACCAGGGTGTGTCCAGCCAATGCCATGAATCTCGAGATCCGTGGCAACGAGATCGTGGTGGAGTACTTCGCTGGTCGATGCATTCTGTGCCACCTATGCTTCTACGCATGTCCTTTCGGAGCACTCGTAGCTACCACTAGCTTCGATAGAACGACTACGAACTTCGAGGATCTATTCGATCGCGTAGCGCATGAAGGAGCTGCATGCCCTTCGTGCGGTTCGATCCATGCAACGAAACGCTTGATTCAGTTCGTGGATCTCGTGCTGAAGAGCGAAGGTATCGAGATCGAGGATAGGCTCCGCCTATGCCCTGAATGCAGAAGAATTGAGGCGCTTAGAGCTCTGAACGCGTTTCGCATAGGTATGGAGCGCGAAGGTGTTGAGCATGGCGTTGAGTAGGCGTAGCATCTGGGTTTTCCACCTCAATACCGGTAGCTGCAATGGTTGCGATATCGAGATACTCGATGCATTGACGCCCGTACACGACGTCGAGAGGCTCGGCATCAAGCTCGTTGCATCCCCTAGACATGCCGACGTAGCTCTCCTCACCGGTCCCGTAACCGTCAAGACCCTCCCGATGGTGGTCAGAGCGCTGCGAGCCATGCCACGACCACGCGCAGTGCTTGCGATAGGTGCATGTGCGTGTGGTGGTGGTATATGGCACTATTCCTACCCTCATCTCGGAGGATTCGAAAACCTTAGGAAGCTCCTAGACTCGATGGGTATAGTCATCGATGTCGTTGGCTACGTACCGGGATGCCCTGCGAGACCCGAAGCAATCATCGATGGGATCATCAAGCTCGTGACTAGGAAGGAAGGAGGTTCGCGATGAGGGTACGGATCTATCTATGCAAACGATCGGCTCCGGACTACGTATCTAGGATCTCGAGACACTTCTTGCCGACCCTCCTCCTGTGTAGGGATGGAGGTACGATGGATCTCGATGATCTCGACGAGGATGCTCGACGCGAGCTTCTCGAGCATGGATCTATTTCTTTGGATCCCTCGAAGCTCGGCATGGGTGTCGAAGGTGTTGAAGAGATTCGTCTCGTTCTCGAAGAGGAGTAGAGTCGTAGCGATGCTGATCGCGCTCGCTCTGATCGCAGCCGTAGAGTTCACTCTCCTTGCACAGCAACTCGAATCGTTGGAGATCTCCAAGATGAGGGACTACGGTGCGAAGGGCTACGTATCGGACGAGGTTTGGTACGTGGATTCCGCTAGGAATATCCTTGAGAAGGTGTTCGGTCTCCTACCAAGGTTCGAGGGATCTCCTCGTGCAACGATTGTCTACCCAAACGCTTCGATGATGGATCGCGCCGTCGAGGAAGCTCCTCGCTACGGAGTCAAGGTGCTGTTCTACAAGCTTCCTTCGGGTAGGTACTTCTTCGAGAAGATACCCGCTATCTACGTAGAGGCTCGGAGCATCGAGGATATCGAGAGGTTCGCGCATGCAACGAACGCTACGGACATCGTCTTCGGCTGGGTTCTGGGAGATGCCGAGAACATCGATACGTACCTAAACACCGAGCATCCACCCATGGCTAAGTACCTCATAGCGTTGGTCATGGCTACGCTAGGGGATAGGCCGCTGTACTGGAGGATACCATCGATATGTGCTGGAGTTGCGCTCGTAGTACTAACGTTTCTACTGATCTACGAAGCTACGCGTTCCGAGCTCCTAGCGTTGCTAACCTCCGTACTCCTCCTAGTCGATCCGATGGTGAGGAACCTCGCTTCGATAGCTATGCTAGACATCTTCGTAGCTACCTTCAGCGTTCTCGCCGTGTACCTCGCACTACGTAGAAGAATCGTAGCCGCAGTCCTAGCCGTTTGCATGGGAGCAACCTTCAAGTTCAGCGCACTCTTCGCAGCCATACCCGTAGCAGCGCTATTCCTCCACCAACTCGTTTCGCAGGGAGTTAGGAGGGTAAGCGATGTTTTCGAGAAACTCATTGCGTTCGTGTTATTCGTAGCGAGTACCTTCCTAACGATCCAGGTCGCGGTATCGATACCGTTGATAAACTACCTAGGGTTCGGAACATGGTTCGAGCAAAGCATTACCGGAGCCGTATCGTGGCACCTATCAACTAAGTGCGTAGGGCCGGGATGCCCACCAGCTTCAACACCTCTCGACTGGTTCTTCAACCTCAACACCTTTCCACTGTACGTAGGAGAGCTCAACCTCGCTGCATCTGGTTTGGAACCAGTGTACGCTCTAGCCTTCGTACTCATGCTGATCAGCATCCCTTCGATGGCTCTCGACAAGCCTAGGTCGAGGATCCTGTGGTACGCATTGCTAGGGATATTCCTTGGATACGTAGCGATATGGTTCGCTGGTTCGAGGACGCAGTACAGCTTCTACGCTGTTCAGCTAGCTCCCTTCATCCACGGCTTCGTTGTTGTACGGGGGTACGAACTGCTTAGGAGATCCGTGCTCTGGAGAACGTTGGTAGAGTGGTACCGGTTGTTCGCGATGTGCTGGGAAACGCTATTAAAGTTCTTCGAATAGCGAGAGACTGGGATGGCGATACGTGATGCTGTTAACCAAGCTTAGGGAACTGCTTACGAGGTTCGGCAACCTCGCTTCTAGCCTAGGAATCGATACCACGCCTCTATCAACGGCATTGAACCGATTGAACGAGCTGGAACGATCGTTCCTCGTGGTTAGACCCTTCGCCAAGGGGTTGACGGAGCTATCCAAACTCTTCGCAGAGCTATCCTCTTCCGAGAACCCAGATCTAGGTAGCTACATCTCTAGAATTGCATCGATACTCAACACCTTGGTCGACGACTGTAGGAAAGCGAGTCGCGTACTTAGATGGAGCTTGGTAGTGCTCTCCGTAGCCATGTGTTTGGCTAGCTTGGTGATCCTACCACCGGATCCAGCTACGAAAATGCTAGGCTTCGTAGCTTCGTCCCTAACCATAGTCACGGCTATGCTCATACTCTTCGGATCCATCCTCTACATGAACATCGTAGTGTTCGTGCTACCCATACTAACGACGTTCCTACTCGTAGAGTCCGTGCTACACCTATCCACATCGATGGATACTACGGCGCTCATCGTGACGAGCATTGCGTTAGCAACGTTCCTACTATCCGTGAGGGTATCGATCAAGGCAGTCGATAACTATAGGAGGGCTTTGCTAGCCGTAACCTCGATCGAGTTGATGCTTACAAGCATTGAGAAGAAGCGTAGAGAGGAAGAAGTGCGTAGACCTATCGAAGATGTTGAGAAGCTGTTTAGAGAAACCTACGGAGATCGTGCCGAGGAGCTTCTCGAGTACCTCAAGGATCTTGAGAAGCTTAGGTAGCGATGTGGCTGATAGCTAGCGTTACGAGTAGACATGTTCGAACGGTTTCGTAAGCGAAACCAAGCACGTCGCCCGTTACGAAACCTAGCCTCCTACGGATGTCTAGATGCAGAGCCGCTACGATAATCATCGCAACGATCGTTGCAACGATTGCGTGGATCTCTAGGATGCATGCAGAGGCTATGATCGTTGCCATGCACGCAACGTTCTTAGCAACGTTTCTACGTTTCCTAGCTTCGCACGATATTCGCTTAGCCATACCTTCGTAAGGTTCTTCGGGTTCCAACGCTGCTAGCAAGTACATGGCTTCCGTCGACAGAACGTACACCGCAACCATATCGATGACGAGGTTCTTGGGATCGAGTTCCTCGACGAGGATCTTGGTCGAGGATAGAGTTAGGAGAATAGCTATGCATACCCATGTAACCGCGAAGGAGCCTTTCCTAGGATCCTTCATCACGCGAACCATATCCATTCCTCTCCTACCCGAAGCGATTCCATCGACGTAGTCCGCGAACCCATCGAGATGCATGCAGCCCGTCAGCAATGCGTGGAGAGATAGGTAGAGCGCTGACGATAGTAGGGAGTCGATATCTAAGATCCTAAGCATCGCTAGGAATCCTCCGAGAACCAAACCCTCGAACAGCCCTACCAGCGGTACGTAGGGGAAGCAGGAAGCGATCTCGTCTAGCCTACCCTTCGCTGGTAAGGGTATGGTTGTTAGGAACGTGATTAGCTTCGCTAGACACCTAGCCAAGACCCATCGCCTTCGCAAAGGCTTCGACTAGGATCTCTAGGTACTCGAGGTTCTTGATAGCGATCCGGCTATAGCATGGACCTAGGTATCGAAACGATGAGCAATCCCGTACGAAGACGCGGTTCTCGACGAGTCTACGCTGAAGCTCTGGATGCGTAGCCCATGGATGTCTAGCGAGGATGTAGGGTGCGTAGGAATCGTAGATCTCTAACCCTATCGATCTTAGCTTCGCTACGTAGATACCCCTAAGCTTCTCCACGGTTCTTCTACTACGCTCGATGAACGATAGGTACTCGCTACGGTACTCAACGAGAATGCTCTTCATCAACGATGCCGCGATGCTGTTCACGTTCCATGGTTGTCGAACGCTATCGAAACGCTTAGCAAGCATTGCGCTAGCTACGTAGGCGAAACCTATGCGTAGACCCGGTATCGACAGTATCTTCGTGAAGCTTCGAACCACGACGAGCTTGGGATTATCGTAGCCTAGGAGGGAAGAACCTTCCTCAACGAAGTCTACGAACGCTTCGTCTAGGAGTAGATAGGCATCGTCGGGAAGCTCTTCGAGAAGCTTCTCCAACGCCTTTCTAGGGACTAGGCATCCCGTAGGATTGTTTGGATTCGATAGAAGTACCAGAACAGGTTTCTCGAGCTTCTCGACTAGGTCCAGCACCAGCTCTACGCTAAGCGAGACACGGAAGTTCACCGGATCCAGGGTGTAGGGTATCGAGAACATCGGTACCTCTACGGCTCGACACAGAACCTCGTGATCCCCGAACGTGGGTTCCACGGCTAGGAAACTCCTTGGTTTGATCGCTAGGAACGCTAGGTAGAGAGCTTCGGCAGCACCGTTGAGGGGAACGATCTTCTCGCTATCGATACCGAAGAACGATGCTATAGCTTCACGAAGCTCTCGATACTCGTAGTCGGGGTACCTCTCAATGACTTCCCTACGGCTGTAGCCACGAAGTAGCTCCTCTACGAATTCGGGAACTCCGAGAGGGTTCAGCGGTGCACTGAAATCAATGACGTTCGGAGGTGGTCTACCGCCGTGGAACCTCATCTCTCTCGTCACCGCACAGCATCTCTTCAACGAGCTTCAGATCCTCGAAGGTATCCACATCGACTAGGTTCGGAACCTCGATATCGATCCACGGACCCTCCACATCCTTGAATAGCGATACTCCGATCAACCTACCTCCGCTAACCATGGTTGCTATGGGTCGTGGATCTCGAAGAGCTTCATCAACGAACTTGCTAAGGTCTTCGTGCTTCAGGGTAGGTACGTCGATCGGTAACACGAGTACGGGTTTCCTAAGGGCTTTGAGGAGCATCGATAGATCCTCGACGTAGTCCCTACCACTCGTCTCAACGATATCTATCCCTAGAGATCCTCGAAAGAGCTGTGCAAGGCTTCGGGTATTGCTAGAGACCGCGATCAGTACGAAGCTACAGATCCTCGATACGTTCTCGACGACGTGCATAGCCATGGGTTTGCCGCAGACCTTCACCAGACCCTTGTTGACGAAACCCATCCTAGAACCCTTGCCGCCCGCCATGACTAGGCATAGCGTAGCTCGATCACCTCGATGCGTAGCGATCGTAGAACCTGGTTAGCATAGTTGCTAGGAGCCCCGTAACCACGTCGTCTTCGAACATGGGTAGGTCTATCCCTAGCTCGTTCTTCATCCTCTCGATCCAGTACATCGTGAAGATAGCCTTGGCATTGGCTAGGTACAGCGCTAACGCAAGTCCAAGAATCTCATCGCTTACGATCCTAGGGCTATCCCTCGCGAACTCTTCCCTCGATAGGTTGGGTATCGTACCTGCTACTCCTCGTAGATCGAGTTCTCGTGCAGCGATAAGGAAGCTCCAAACGTTTGGATCTCGAAGAGCGTTCCGAAGCTCTTCCTCCAAGAATCTCCGAACCTCTTCCTCGTCGAGACCCGGTATCGGTGCTCTTCGATAGATCTCTAGAGCTATATCGATGAGCTCCTTCGCGCCGTACCCAACGATGTTCTTAAGCACGTCATCGAGATCCATTGTCTCGAAACCGTGTTTAACCAGTGCTCGATGGATAGCTCTAGCTACCGCGTTCCCTAGCTTCGTAGACATACCTGCGAACAGTATCGAGTTCCCTAAGCGCCTAGGCTTGCCAACGACGATAGCATCGCTCACCGTTCCCGGGCAACGCGATGAGCATCGAAGACCTAGGTCTGCCACCGCCATGGACTTGGCTTCGGCTACCGTTCTCAATAGATCGACCATAGCGTTGAAGCTTAGCGGAGCGTTCACCACCACAACGATGTTTATGGTCGATACCTTCATGGAGTCGAATACCCTATCCGTGTAGATACAGGTAGGAGGTTCGAACCCGATGGATAGGAAAAGCACGGTTTCGTAGGGTTCGCGAAGCTCTAGAACAACGCTATGCTTCTCGAGATCCACCGCCGTTAGTAGAACCACGGCTTCCTCCAACCCAAGGCTTCGTAGCGTAGCGCGGTAGTACTCGATTAGGTTCTCCGGATCGAAATCGTGCTCCACGCGATGGATAACCACGTGCTTAACTACGTTGCTCAGCGTAGGTACGGTAGAGATCACCTCGATTGGTTCGCTGAACGTGAGCACGATCCCCTGACCGTACCTATCCACGCTCTTCAACAACGCCAAGACTTAGCAACCTCTCGTACTCTTCGAAGATCTTCCTAAGCACGTATCCGAGCTCCGTACCTCGGTAGATCGATAACGCGACCAGCGTACCACCAGCACCAACACCTTCCTTGACGTAGCCACGCTCGTAGGCACGAAGACCTTGGTAAGGAGCGTTCTCGAAGCTTAGCTTCGTTGCTAGGATCGGTACCTCCGGAGCTATGTCCTTGACCAAGCCCACGATGTCGGAGCTCCGATCCTCGATGATCCACCTCGTCGTACCTATAGCTACCCTCTTCCTCAACTCGATGCCTAGCTTCCTAAGTATGGCTAGCACGGAACACATCTGAGTACCTCCAGCGAGCATAGCTATCGAACCACGTTCGAGCAAACCAGCAACGAATCCCGCTATCGAGACGTGTAGAGGATCCCCGAACTTCGCTACGGCTAGGAATGGATCGTCTACCGGTATCCCTAGACCGCTTCGCTGAACGGCTTTCGAAAACACTTGCTTCTTGAGTTCGTGAGGATTGTTGGGATCAGCGCTACTAACCCTTCCAACGGCTTTGAACCCGAGCGCTTCCATTATGGTCATGGCGGTGGTGGTTCCACCCGGCATGCTTTCTCCCACGACGAACGCAGTACGTTCGTTCCCAAGCATCTTGCCAAGCAGCTTAGCTTCCTCGAACAGATTCCTAGCTACATCCATGGGCAGAGCGTCCTCTACATCTATCCTACCACCAACCCTACGACTCGGGAGATCGATGTGTGGAACCCTTGGATCTAGAAACGAACCCGCGTCCGCGATGATCGTCGGTACGTCGAGGAGCTCCAAAGCTACGCGCGTCAGAAGCGCTGGTGTCGGTATCCCATCGGGTGTAACGGGGATGACATTCATGGAGATGGGCTTTCCGTGAACGAGGTACTCTACGTCTAGAGCTGGCGTGTAGAGCGTAGCTTCGGGACTCGCACCAGCGATGCTTATCCCCGGAATGGTCGATGTACGTGTAGAGGCTATGAAGTAGGTAGCTACGAGGAATCTTCTACGCAGTTCATCCACGAATTCCTCGGCTACCTCCATCGATCCGAGCACAGCTACGTCTCTAGGGATAGGCATGTGGGTACCCAGACCACACGGAGTTCCATCGATATAAAGCTCTTCGATTGCCAAAGGTATCTCCAGAGCCAATACTTATATACGTCTACTCCAGCTGTTGCACACCTAGGGTAGACTACTGTGGCTGTTACTCCCTTCGTAGATCGAGAGCTCGAGTTATCGATTCTAGACGAGGCTTGGGTTAACAGACCGTGCTTAGTGGTTGTGTATGGTAGGAGGAGGATCGGTAAGACGAGACTCGTTCTAGAGTGGTGTAGGAGAAGATTCTCGAGCTACGTCTACTACCATGCTCTACCAGCTAAGCACGACGTTAATCTCGCTGGGCTCGCGCAAGCCGTCGAGGATGGATTGGGGTTGAGAGGGTTCTCGAGAGCTCGATACCCATCGCTGGATGCATTGCTGGAATCCCTTGCTTACAGAGTTAGCGAGGCTGTGATCGTAATCGACGAGTTTACGTACTGGGCAAGGGCGGAGCCTCGCGTTGTTGGAGAGCTACAGAAGTTCGTAGACCATGTATTGCCCAACACGAAGCTTCTCGTAATCGTTGTTGGAAGCCTCGTTGGGGTTATGTATAGGAGTGTTATTGGTGGTGGAGCACCTCTCTACGGACGTGCTAGGTACAGAATCGAGCTGAGGGAGCTCGAACCGTGGTGCTTACCGAGGTTCTATCCATGGATGCGTAGAGATGACTTGGTTAGGGTCTACGCATTGCTGGGAGGAGTTCCCTACTACCATACGCTCGTAGGCAAGGGCTGGACGATCGACGATATCCTCGTCAAGCTATTCCTATCACCATCCGCTCCACTACGAGACGAAGTTCTGTTCGTGTTAAGGGAAGAGTTCCGGGATCCCTCGACGTACTACAGCGTTCTCAAAGCGATCGCTCAAGGAGCTTCGACACCTTCGTCTATAGCCGAGGCTACGGGTATCCATAGACAGCACGTGTCTAAGTACCTCAACGTTCTCGAGAAGCTCGGTTTCGTTGAGAAGGAACGCATACTCTTCGCTAAGAAGAGTCGGTACCGTATCAAGGATAAGCTTATGCATACGTGGTTCACGGTGATCGAGCCCACGATCACGCGCTACAGCTACATCGATCCTAGCGAAGTTCTTCCACGTGTTAGGGAACGCGTAGAGGAGTACGTAGCGAAGGTATTCGAAGAGCTTTGCTTCGAATACGTGAGGTGGCTACGGTCTAGGAAGATCATCGAGTTCGACGAGGTTGGTAAGTTCGTGCATAAAGGTATCGAGATCGATATCGTTGCACTCGATCGCGGTAAGAAGATTGCT
>JAMOOB010000102.1 GCA_027066265.1 Desulfurococcales archaeon | reverse complement strand
TCAACCCTAGCGCGATGGCTATGGAGGTAGCTACGGATATGCATACAACGCTTCGTCCAGCGAGGAAGAGAGGTATGGATACATCGGTAACGAGATGCTCTTCTACGAGTCCTAGAGCGATGACGTGGTTCATCCAACCCGCTACGAACCATACGCTGTACGCTACGAGGTTCCAAACAACGATGCTCCAGAAGATCGTTGGTAGAACGAAGCTCCATTCCTCTCGTGGTACGAAGCTCATGGCTCCCAGCATGAATATCAGCATCCACAGCGTTTCGCTGAGAACGAGGTTGAGAAAACTGAGTCGAAACCTCCATAACCTCAGCGTGTGGAGCCAGAGCACGGCGGCGATACGGATCACGGTTCTCGACATGGTTCGGCACCTAGATGGCTCCGCTTCTCTTAATCAATCGCTCCATCGCCGCTACCCCGGGTATGCTCGCGAAGTTGTACAGTAGCGACAATGCTGCGAGCGCTAGTATGCATCGTGCTAGGGGTACGATGCTTGGTTCTCGAAACATGGATAGGATCCTCATCGCTTCGACTACGTATCTAGGAGGTGCTAGGAAGGATACGAGCTGAAGGATCTCTGGAAGGATATCGATTGGGTAGAACACGCCCGAAACCATTAGTAGGAATGGTGTTACGAAACCGAAGACATGGTGTTCCTGCTTCGTTGCCAACGATACGGCTGCTATGATGAGGGAGAAGCCTACGAGTGGAAGCATTGCTAGGTATACGAGCGCTAGGGCAAGCAACACCTTTGCGAAACCACAGAGACCCTCTACCGCTACGGCTACCGGTATTACTGCTAGCAGTGGTATGGTACTCGTTACCAGAGCTGTTGGCAAGGGTTCTAGGAGTAGCACCGCCATGGTGTTGTACGGAGCTAGTAGGATGTATGGAAGGGTTCCCAACCAGCGGTGGAAGAGTATGGATGTGGCTACGCTATCGACTATGGCTAGGCACGCTACGGCTACGCTACCGCCAGTCAATACGTAGAGCGTAGGGTTCGAAACACCCATCCTAGAAGCGAAGATGGTTGGATTCCCAAACACGTTGCCTAGGAACAGTATGGTGAACGCCATGAGGTAGGGCCACACGATTAGCGCTAGCATGGCAGCTCGGTTATTCTTGAGCCACGAAATCGTTGAGAAGAGCCCCGCTCTCACGATGCTCATCAAGTTCCTTCACCTCGCTTCGTAAGCAGTATGAAGACGTCTTCCAGCGTAGGTTCCTCGACCCGTACGCTCCTAACACGTGCTCCAAGCTTTGCAAGGAGTTCGATAGCTGTAGAGAGCGCTCGTTCTTCGTTCTCGGGATCCACTACGAATCTAATCCTAGCATCGTTATCGCTCTGCTCGATCGATAGACCTAGGGTTAGCGATGATAGGCTTCGCTCCACCAAGCTCTTCGCATTGCCTAGAGGAGTAGATACTATCGTTATCGAGGTCTTCCCAACAACCTTCCTCTTGAGTTCGGGAACCGTGCCCACGGCAACGATTCGACCCCTATCGATTATCGCTACCCTATCGCAAACGATCTCAGCCTCGAACATGTTGTGCGTAGTTAGAAGAATGGTCTTGCCTTCCCTAGCGAGATCGCGAAGAAGTTTCCTAACATCTCGAGCCGAAGCAGGGTCCAATCCAAGCGTAGGTTCGTCTAGTACGAGCACGGAAGGATCGTGGAGAAGCGCTCGCGCTAGCGCAAGCCTTGCACGCATACCCAGGCTATACTCCTCGAACAGCTTATCGGCAGCACCCATCTGCTTCAATCCAACGAGTTCCAGAAGCTCATCTACACGCTTCCTAAGCTCACGACCGCTAAGACCTCGAAGCATACCGAAGTAGAGCAGGTTTTCTCGTCCGGTAAGCTTCCAGAAGAAACCACGTTCAACGCTTAGCATAGCTCCAACAACCTCTCTCACCCTCCTAGGCTCTTCAACAACGTCGTACCCCTCAACCCATGCACGTCCATCGTCTGGTAGAAGCAGCGTCGTTATTATCTTGACCGTAGTAGTCTTGCCAGCACCGTTAGGACCTAGCAATCCGAACACTTCTCCCTTACGAACTTCGAAGCTCACACCCCTCAATGCCTCGACAACTCTCCTAACACGTCTAAGGAATCCACGTCTTTCGAAAGTCACGTATCTCTTGACAAGGTTGCGTACGACTATAGTCATTGCAACCACGCTGCAGGAACCGTAGCGTAGGGAGGAGGGAAGGGTGAAGAATATGGTTGGTCCCGCCGGGGGGATTCGAACCCCCGACCACCCGGTAGCTACGGCGCCCGCCCCACTACAGCCGGGCGCTCTGCCGCTGAGCTACGGCGGGACCCATCACATCTCTCCTAGTCTACGGGTTAAGAACCTTCTTGCATCTTGACAAGCCTCACCATGGTCCTGCCCTCCCGTATCTCGACACTCATGCGGTACCCCGCGATCTTCGCAAGGGTTTCGAATACGCGTAGCGTCGTTTCTTCGTTCGAGAACTCGATCTCTATAACGTCTCTACCCTGAGCTATCTCGAGCAATGCTCGTAGTAGGGGATGGTCGTAGCATTCTCGAGGAATCATCTCGTAGCTTCCTCGAGAGCTCTACAGAACGCATGGGCGAGCTCTGGATCTATGGCTACGAGCAGGATTCTGCGAAGCTTGGTTCCGCGATCGATGTGTTCAAGGATGGTGCGAACCATGGTCTTGGCAGCTTCTTCGTACGGAACCCCGCCTACGCCTGTACCCATACCTGGAAAAGCTATGCTCTCGATCTCGAGCTCTTCAGCTTTCTCTAGAGCTGCACGTGTAGCGAGCTCAACGTTCTTGATCCCTATCCTCATCGCCGGTCGTTCCATTGTTGGTGCGTGTATCACGTACCTAGCCTTCAACCTACCACCAGTCG
>JAMOOB010000101.1 GCA_027066265.1 Desulfurococcales archaeon | reverse complement strand
CTTGCGAGCAACGTACTCGATAGCCTCCCTAACCACATCATCGCAATCACTCGGCTTGAGCCGCGCGCGCTTACATGCACTCGACAGAGCCTCGACCAGGGATTGGATCGGATCGGGGATCCGGCTCATTCGACCCACCTCCGAACCCCGCTACACAGAGGGGGTATAAAAAGCGTTCTATAGCTCGTCCTACTCCTCGTCGACACCCTCGTCCTTCCCCACATCCTTAGGATCGATACACTTGGACAGAGCATCTATGAGCGCCGCAAGAACCTCGGTGTAGCGATCGATATACTTCGCACCCCTTGGAAACATCCTAACTATCAGCTTCTTATCACCATCTATATCGCTCCTAACAACAGCCTCGATAACCGCATCATCGCTGGATATCATCAACCCATCGCCGATAGCCTTCCTACCACCCATCGATGCAAGCTTCCAGAACAACAACTCACCACATTTAAAGACACGCTTATCGTCCCTACCAAGGAAGACCTCGGCGATCAGCATCCCAACCCTCATCGATGATCACCGCGGCTAGAAGACGTAGACCCTTGCAAGGTCATACCTATATACGAACGTCTTGCCATTTCTACGCATAGCCACGTAGACGCGATCCTTCACGCCCACCTTGATCATCACGATCCTAACATCCTCGTCACCAACGATGATAGCGTCATCGACGCCGTTCTCCTTCAAGCACGACACGAAGGCAACATCGTTAGCGCACGTACCTATTACCTTAGCTACGCGCTCCACGTCACGCATGCACATCACCTAATACGCATCGTCTGAGCCGTAACCATCCTAGCCTCGTTGGTCTCAACATCGTAGTCCACTATCATCGTCGTTGCATTAACCACCGCCGCAACCACGAAACCTCGACGTCCGCGATAACCAACGGCGATGAAGTCGGCTTTGATCCCATTGTTCTCCAGCTCCTCCTCTATCCATTCCCTACATTCATCCGGGTGAATAGCCCGTGCATGACAGTCCAGAACCACATCGATCAGGATCTCATCGAGCCCACGCATCCCAACCACCCACCCCACCGCTCGTAGGGGGCTACTTAAAGCGTTCGCGAGCCGAGGCTCATCGCGCCCTCCTACTCCTAGTAGAATAGGATAGGAGAGTAGGAAGAGGAGGAGAGGAGCCTTGGATCAAGAACGCTTTTTATACCCCCAGAGGATAGACGGGGACGGGGATCGGGAATGAACCCCCTCGTGAATCTCTTGGAGAAGTTCGTTACCAAGGCAGAGATGTGTACCCGTGCACTCGTCGAAGAAAACGTTATGTCCGAAGGCGGTCTAGTCACGGCATCCAAGACATGGATACGAGCCGCGATCGAGGTGATCAACGAGCTGCAGCGCGTAGAGCTATCCAACGACGAGATCAGGAGGATCGAAGCGCTCCTACCGATCGTGGGGCGGGCAATGGACAGAGTCGCAATGAAGATCAGGGACGAGAACGAGTACTATAGGAAGAGGCTGGAAGAGCTACATCGAAAGTTCAAGTGGCTGCGCCGAAGATTAGAGGACTTGATCCAGGCAAAGAGGTGCACGCAATGAAGCCCCCATCGTTCAAGACATTCATCAGGTGCCTACTCGGCGAGGATAGACCCATATGCACCTACATAAACGCCGCTCTAAACGCCCTAGGACTAGGAAACCCCGGAGAAAGGTGCTGGTGCGGAAAGGATCTCAGGAGCGTAAGGATCGAGTCACACCTATCAGCATGTTTAGTGGTTCGACGAGTCTACGAGATCGTTGCGGAGGCTATGCGCGAAGCATCGACGATGTGCGCCACGCGTCTATCTACAGACAGACGCGTGTGCTCGGTATGCGGAGAAACGTTCTCATCAGCGCGGCTGTGTATTATCCATTCTATAACAAAACACATCGCGAGCAGGTACAGAACGTATATCAATATAGCCACGCCGCCGGCAACAAGGTAGCCATACTCACGCAGAAGATGCGTGCATATAGCTAGAACCACAGCGAAGAAGATAACCGTGAACACGATCAGGAGAACGATGCGTCTCATCATGTTTTTCAGCCCAGCCATGGCATAGACCGGGGTGGGGCTCCGGGCGGTGAGACCCGTGTCGAGCGGTGGTAGCGAGGACTATAAATCCGTTTCGGCTCCTTGGTGCACCGAGACAATCGAGGTCGATGGACTGACCGCTTTGAGGATGGTCTCCGTCGTTCTCAAGCGAGCCGGGTGCCCCCTGCACCAAGTCGTGGATCATCTAATCAGCGGCATCTACACAATCGAGCCCCACGTAACCAACATCGACCCCACGATACGTGTCAAGACCTATCCAGAGCAAGCGTTCTTCGAAGTCATCGGGGCAGTACTAGCCATGCTATGCATCGACGAAGGTGCGTTGATAGACATCGCGCACCATGTTCAAGAGATCTCGAATGGTAGGATCGGTGGAGCAACCGTCCTAGAGTACCTGATTCATGGATACGAGCATTGGAGAACCATCCCAAGGAGACACGGAACGTGCACAGGCGTTGCAATGGGTTACTGCAGCCGTAGGAACTGCGGCATTCTACGCATAGCCAGGGAGATCAACATCGAGGCGATAGCAAGGATGCTGCGGGCAACGATGAGGAGATGACCATGGTCAGCCACAAGACCATCGACGCGATCACGGCGATGCTGAACTGGGTCAAGAAAACGAAGAGCTACGAAAAGACGCGGGTAGCGGTGGTGAAGGGCTACCCAGGCGTGGGAAAGACCAAGACCATGATAGAGCTAGCCAAGTCATACCCAGCGATATGGATATTCGCACTTCCTAGACGAACATTGAGAGACGCGGTCTTCGAAAGGGCGAAGCCTTCCCACGCGAAGAAGATCCTTGATGTGCCCGAAGTCGTTCAGTACCGAAAGCTGCGAGTAGTGAAGCTGCTGATGAAGGACGAGCTCGATGACTGCCCCCTCCACGAACATATCAAGAACCTTAGGCAGATCGTTCTGCAGCGCTTCGATCTACCTCTGTCTAGAGACATAGTAGCGAGGCTGCCATCGACGTGCCTGGTATGGATCTACTGCATGCATATCTGCAGAAAGAGGAGGGAGGGACAATGCCCGTTCCTACGAGAGCTGTGGACATGCATAAGGCTAGCCGCGAAGAGCGAGCACATCATGTTCGTGACGACGTACGTGGGAGCAGCGATACTATCGATGCTCCTCAAGGAAGCCGTGAACAGCCTGGTGGTGGTGATCGACGAATTCGATGACCTCGCTACCGCTATGGAGAGCTACAGCATTCACGAAACAACCGTTCGAGCAATGGTAGCGAGCGGGGACGAGATCCTTGAGAGGATCGGCGAGAAGATAGCGAGCACATGGATATACGACCACGAGCGAAGGATATACATAGCACCGATACTACCGTTCCACGCACACGCCGTGATAGCGCTATCGGCTACGCCCATCGAGGTCGTTCTCACGGCTAACCCCAGCGTAGAGATCTTTACACGTACCGAGATACCAATAGACAAGCCCGTGAAGGACATGCTTCTCTACACACCGCTCTGGAGATCCAGCACCGCCGCGGAGAAGGAGATCAGCGTCGTCGTGAACATCATCAGGGACATCATGTCGATAACGAGCAAGGCGGGGCTATCCCACGGAATAGTGGTGCCGAACAAGAGGGTGGCGCAGGCAGTAGTGGAGGAGCTGTGGAAGCACAACATCTACGCGTACTACGGAGATGATATCAAACGCGCCTACAGATCGAGGAACGTGATCATCGTCCCCAACGACAGGCTGTACCGAGGAGTGTCGATAAACAAGGACGTGGTGATAGCGCTGTACCAAGGATGGGACTGGGACACCATCAAGTTCAACCTACATCCACAGCTAAAGAAAGCTCTGGGATGGAGAGACCCCCTGATCAAGCGAAGCATGTACATGATCAACATGGCTAGCAACGTCCAGGCGCTCTTCAGATTCATACGTATCCACACCATGCCCCACCTCGTGATCATACTCGACAAGAGGATGATGGACGCGCTCAGGTTCTTCATGAAGGACTACGTAGAGAACCATTGCATCGTACGTGACTACCCACACCCAGCCGATTTCCTGACGCATCTCGAGCACAACATCCTCGAATTCATTAATTACCGCCTCAGGTACCTATCGCAGCAACCATGAACGTTTTTTATACCCCAGTAACCCAAGACACCTTGCTTAGCCCGCTTAAAAATTCGTCACGCCGTGAAATTCTATATACATCTGAATACTTTCGGCTAACACAAACAACATAAACGAGTCACAATCGAATCAGTAGACAATCCCACGGAACCGTTCCATCCCTCCGACGAGCCGCGCGACGGGGGCAATTCTATGCTAGTAAGACCAGTAAGTCCATAGCTCTGAAGATTATTCTGAAGAGGGGTCTACTAGTAATTTATAAAATAGGCGCCATCGCTGGGTCATCGAAAGAATTGAGCCGGGGGGATGGTCTGGATGAGGGGGTTTCGAATGACTAAGCATTGAATAATCGTCGTAAGGAGATCTTGACCCGGTCGAAACTGTTTATGGATATGCTGGTTCTTGGTGGTTCTCGGTGTTTCTTCGTATAAGCTTATATACCTCTGTGCTGCGTTCTGTGTATCGGTGGTTCCGATGTCCGTGGTCTTCGAAACGATTCAAGACCTTATGAAGGTGGTTAGGAGGGAGATGAAGCGAGAGACGTGTCTGGCTATACACATCGAGCTGCTGGGTAGCGTGACGAACTATACTCGTGCAAGGATCGAGTGCCTCATCGATTCGGATCCCCCCAGAACCATGACTTACATAGCCAAGTCCAGGGCGATGGGCTTCGAGCACCTGGTGGATGCGGTGATGGAGGGTCGGTACCCCAAGCTCTCGTTCGTTGCTAGCCCCGGTGGCTTCGTCGATGATATCAGGGTCGAGAAGGAGGATGCGCTGGACGAGATCATGGGGATCCTAGAGTCGAGGAACGTTGTTGTGGAGGCGGAGATCCTCTCGGATAGGATCAGGGCTTTCGTGGGCAGCGTCGTGGTTATGTACATACCGCGCAACGATACGAACACGATCTCGCTGGCTAGAAGGCTCTACGCGAGCGGCGTTGCTAGGGCTAGGGCAGCGTTCTTCAGGTTGAGGCAGTCTAGACCCGGGAACAACGTTCTGTTCGCGGAGGTAGCCACGTTGCTGGAGCGCGGAGAGGTTGGGGGAACCATCGTAGCCGAGACGATAAGCGATCTGCAGAGACTTAGCGAGGCAAGCACCGAGCCAACGAGAAGCGAGACCGAGACCGCCGAGAACATAGATAGTGCTGGGATCGATGAGCAAGGCGAAGAGGGATCAGAGATAAGCGATGAGGAGCTGAAGCAGTTGGAGGAAGAGCTTAGGAGCCAGGGAATCGAGGTGTGAATAACATGCCTAGGTGCGTTCTAGGTAAGTACATCGAGCTAGCGTACGTAGCTAGGATGCTGGGCGTCACCAACGTGTATCTGCGTCGGCTCTGTAGAAGGGGGGAGCTCGTATGCAGAACGATGTTCGGCGAGTACGTGATAGAGATCGATTCTCTGAGGAGGTTCATGGAGAAGAACATGGATAGGGAGCTAGCCGAGGAGATCATGAACAGAATCATGGAGGTGTGCCTACAATGAGCCAGAGAACGCTTCTCCTACTCCTCAAGTCAGCTATCGACAGCATGAAATCATTGCTGCACTTCAATGTCTGCGTAGAGACCGATGAAGGGATATCGATAGACGGAGAGGTCGTGAAGGTGGCTCCAGAAGTACGGGAGCATGGTAGGTACATAGCTAGGCGCATCGTTGAGGAGGTGCTGATGAACGACCTGAGACACGTTCGCTACGTACCGCTGCCGCTGCTGGTGCTCGTAGGCATCTCTATGATTGGCTACGCCTATCCTAGGTGCGCGATGTATCTAGACATCAAGAAGGTGCTGAAGGAGAAAAACGCGAGGATCATCGAGGTAGGTGGGATGGAGTGGATCGACACCTCGACGCTTCCAAGAGACGAAGAGCGATCTTCTCGACGGTCTTCATGTGGGAGAGGAGGTGCATAGAGCGGATCCTCGGATCGTTCTCGATGATTGCCCCGCATATTCTGCAAACAACCTTTTTCCCATCTCTGTTACTCTCGAACGCTTCATTAACTTCCCTCTCCACGATTTCTATGAATCTACGTACTTCGTCGCAGTTCCACGGTCTAAGCCCATACTCCCTGACCTTGTTAAGAACCCCTTCAAGTGATCCAACCGATATCCCAGCTCTCCTAGCTGCCTCGCTCTTGGATAGACCCATGATGTAGAGCTTCAATGCCTCGAGCTTGGGCTTGTTAGACATTGCGAGGAAGACTATGTATCGAGCCAGCTCGAACTTCATGCGTATCCCCGGTGTTTATTACTGTGCGTTTTAAAACGTGCTTTCGAGAGCATGGTCACGACCATCGATATCAAGGACATCGTTTCCGAGGCTGTCTGCAGATACTATCTATCGTCTAGGAGGAGAAGCGATGATTCTACCAAGATCAGCGTCTCGGAGGCTCTTCAATGTCTTAGGCGCTCGTTCTACGACCGTACCAACCCCATGTGCTCGATAAACATAGCGTCGATGGAGATCGGTACCGCGGTTCATCGTGCGGTGCTTGAGAGGCTCGCTGACTATGGCTTCGTTATCGAGGTTCCGGTGTCGAAGCGCTACGGCGATGTAACGATAGTTGGCAGGGTAGATGCGTACCACCCCGATCTCGATGTAATAATCGAGCTCAAGGTGGTGTCCAAGAAGGTCGACGAACCGCCGAAAGAACATATGGCACAGGTATCGATATACATGGATATAGTTGGCTGCAGACGTGGGTACATAGCGTACCTATCAACCGATCCCAGGAAGCCTCTGTGGGTCTACGAGGTTCGCAAGAACCGTCACCTAGTGGATTGGGTCGTTGAGCGAGCTCGTAAGCTGAGTCATCACCTCAGGGAGGGTACGGAGCCCCTACCCGAGCCATCGCCTCTATGCGCGTTCTGTCCATACGCATCGATGTGCAAGCCCTTGCTGAGGAGGAAGCGCTTTAAATAGCCTAACCAAGTAGGTGGGGGGCTTCGATGCGTAGGTACTTCGATGCTCTCAACCCGTGCAACTTCGGGCTGGTGTACTCCATCGCTGAATCGGTCGTGAAGCGCTTCGGTGAGCCCGATATCGAGAGGGTTAGGGAGATGGTGGATAGATCCATCGAGCTGATTCCATCGGATCGGGAGCAGACCATCGCCTCGTACTACATGTACGTGGCTAGGAGCATCAAGGAGAGGATAGGTCTGAGAACGATGTCCGCGTACCTCGTGTGGATGGCTGAGGACTACGCGGTTCTTACGCATGGTATCTCGCTGGCTACGGCGATGGGCTCCGGGCTAGTGATCCTATGGCTATCGACCCACAAGGTTCCCGAGGACGGGTTCAGGAAGTTCATCGATGGTCTACCGAACGACGTGCCTACGCTCGGGGCGTTCTACGCGCTGTGGACGGCTAGCTACGCCGGTCTGCTGCAGGTGCCTATACTGAACCCGCACATGGCTACCATCATAGACGAGTGGAGGAACGGCAAGGACTTGCTCGACGCGCTCATCGAGGGTCTCGTAGCCGTGCCTAGGGATCCACGTATAAACCGCGATGCGGCTCTCTACGGCGGGTGATGTCGTTGGTTGTGAGGTGCATCGATCTTGGTAGGGTTGATAGGGTGGTCAAGATCTACGCCGTTACCCGTAGAGGAGTTGAGAGGGGTCGGTTCCTACGTATGGAGGGTAGCAAGGTATGCATCGATGTTCCCAAAGATGTGCTGTGGATCCACGTGATCTACGAGGTGGATGGGCTGTGCAAGAGGATGGTCTCGAGCTAGATACCTTGCTTGCGCAGATAGATGCTGAGGCTCGTAGACTCGCCGAGGATCTTAGCCGCGATAAGCATCCTTTGGAGAAGGTCTTGCATGGTCTCATACTTATCAGGGCTGGGGAGATGATGATTAGCCGCGAGCTTGCTAGGGGTGTCGTGGAAGCGTTTAAAGCCCATCTACGCGCTCGGCTGGCTAGGGGTCTACCCGGTGCAGAGGCTTCCATGGATACAGCGAAGGGTAATGATAAATCCGGCTCTAGCCGATAACCCGGCTTATGTAGCGAGGGTACGTTTTCTTAGAATGGTCAAGCTTCTTAGGCAGGCTCAAGCCGTTGCGGAGCTTGTTTATCCCTTCGCCTCGGCTATGGTCGAGACCCTGGAGCGTGCCTTTCTCAGCGAGCCGCATGTCTGGAGAAAGATCTATGCTCGGTTCCCCAAGCTTAGGTTCGTCTACCTAGGCGTCGAGCTCGCTCTGCGCGATATCATGGCTGACTCGCCGGCTACTGAACTAGCTGAGAAGATAGCTGAGTGGATAGACGAGTTTCTTTGGAGGAGATCGGAGAGGTACCGCGCGGCGGCGTACTGGGCTTACTACCGTCTGTATCGATACCTGTACCTATGGCTCCTCAGAGCCATGAAGAAGCGCATGATGAGGTACGCTATTCCGTGGCTACGGATAGAGGTTCAGGACGTTCCTCGGAGAATCGAGATATTCTACGAAGCGAGCGTGTGGAGGAGGATGCCCGACAACGTTAAGCGCCGCGTGCTGATTGCCACGCTCAACGTGCTTCTCGGAGAGATGAGCCTCGAGCACGCTCTCAAGATGGTTCCCGAGATGCAGCGCTACATCATGATAGCCGCCTACAAGCTGGGCATAGTCACCAAGCCCCCTCACCGCTACGCGATCATTCTCTTTCCGTTCTTCGAAGAGGTTGTGGAGAACGCTAGGACGCTAACACTATACTACTTGGTGGTTCCTCAGCGAGCCGTGGCTGCCGATCCGTACCTGGGTCGATCCACCAACGTTCTCGATCTCCATGTCTTGGTGAATCGGTGGAAGTTCATCGACGAGGTCTTTACGATATCGACCAAGCCAAGCGATTTCCCCGAGGTTGCGCTGCTCCTCGACGAGCTTGGTGAGGCTATTCTTACAGATGACTACTTCAGCGCGGGGGTGCTGGTGACACAGACAAGGACTTGGAAGGCTGTCGAGCTTGGGCTGCCCGATGCATGGTGGAAGCTGGGGTACGTTGGGGAGGTGATCCAGGCTAGATCGAGGGCGGTTCTCGAGCCCTACGAGCTCCGTCGAAGGTGGTTCATGGTATTTAGCCGCGGCGTCGACTACATCATGGGGCTGAGGTGGTGATTCATGAGCGTCGAGCAGTACTATCAGCAAACGATGCAGACCATCGACAGCGCGATAGATTGGTTGTTGAAGAAGTTGGTGGAGTGGAGGCGGAGGGAGCTTATGATGATCAACTCGTTCGCTAGCAAGGCGGTCGACAGGATATCTAGAGCAGTTGATGAGGTGGAGTTCGTCACCAAGAAGATATGGAGACCCAGGGTTGTTCCAGTACGCTATGGTTTTGATTGGTTGGAGTTCGAGCCGTGCAAGATAAGGCTGTTCGTACCGGCTAAGGACACGAGCGATCCGTTCCACGAGCTGTTCTACGATGATGTGGAGCTGTGGGAGGGCGAGCTTGCGTACTACGAGAAGAGGGATGAGCAGAACAGGACGCTGGTCAAGGACGTTCTACTTAAGCCCAAGGCAACGACCGGAAACAAGGTTTCGCTTCCTAAGGTTCCGTACGCCGACTTCTTTCCTTGGAGCGGAGGCGAGCTGCTTAACGAGCTGTACAGGGCGATGAACACCATCAACCGCGTGGTGATCGACTTCAACGAGGATCTGGGTGAGCTGAACGGTGTTGGGTGCACGGTTACGAGGATGGTTGTTGGTGGAGACACGTACTACGTCGTTCATCTCCACGACTTCAAGATGGATATCCTTCCGAGCCCGTTAATAGATCTCGACCCGTACGGCGATTGTAATGAGTGCGAGACTGACTACAGCGTCGAGGGTACGATAACGTTCAAGCTGAGGGGCTTCGTAGTTTTTGGAGAGGCTTGGGGCGTTGGATTCGTTGAGAAGGATGGCTCTATCCTAGCCATGGTCGATTGCAGGCTGTACTCGGGGTTCTGGTACAAGTGGACGTACGACGTTGGCTACGGAGAGACGACTAAGACGTACGGCAAGAAGGGTAGCGCCATGTCTATCTTTGTAAGGCTGTATAGAAACGGAACCGCCCACGTAGAGGTTCAGGGAGAGCACCTTGCACCGATACTGAAGAGGAGCGGCAGCGATTCCATCGGTAGCTACACCGAGTACGTATTCATGTATGGGCTGCATACCGCGGGCTTCGAGTTCAGACCCGTTAGATGCGCGTGCGTTGATCTGAGCCAGAGCGAGGTCAACGATATTTTGAGCCACTACAGGCTGTCGTAGGGTGGGTCTAGATGAGTCAAGGATTGGCTATCGCTCTCAGGGTTGCGTCCACCGCTATCAGGCTACCACCCATATCATCGTGGCTTTCTACTGCGTATCAGCTTCCGGGCTTCATCATAGGTACGCAGACGGGGTGGCTAGAGGATGCCTTCCTACGGATGCTAGGCATCTCTACCGGCGTGAACGAGGCTACGATGTACGGCGGCGTGGGTCTCAAGCACGTGTACGAGATAGTTAGCAACCTAACAATCACGGCTCTGAGGCAGCAAGCCTACCTCGGTCTCGATATCGGCTACACGGCGCTTCGAGACATGTTTGGTGCGATCATCGGTACCGCCGTGGGCGAGATGCTTGGTAATATCTATCGCATGGCTATCGCATCCAGGAGCGTTATACATCTGCCGACCCCCTTCGACTTGATCTGGCTCGGCGAGGTGCTCGAAGATATCGATGAGGATGTGCTGGCATTCATGATTGCTTTGAGCGGTACACATCCACTCGTTGCGGCTACGTACATCGTGCAGAGCCTTCCATGGCTATACGAGATGCATGTGAGGGAGCTCTACGATG
The DNA here is from genome assembly GCA_027066265.1 of Desulfurococcales archaeon. GTDB lineage: Archaea > Thermoproteota > Thermoprotei_A > Sulfolobales > Ignisphaeraceae > JAADCV01. The sequence continues at coordinate 4,131 of JAMOOB010000101.1, read as the reverse complement.
CGGTGGATAGATCGGTTAGGATCATAGAAGATAGCTTGCTGTGGGACATAGAGACGATGGATCGAGAAGCTCGCTGGTGGTTCGCCGAGGGCATGAGGACGTACCACAGAACGATAACGAGAGTGTCTCACATCGTTGACCATATCATCGAGCGCGGATTGTCTAGGTTGTGGGATCTACGCATCGCCGTGACCACGGTGTATCAATGGTATCTAGTAGGCGTTGCCAAGCCTACCCAGGTTATAAAAGCATTCGAAAAAGCGAAGATAGAGGCGGAGATGACCAAGAGGAACGCCGAGGAAGCGATATCGAAGATCGAGAGCGCTATCGCGTCGATGAACTTCGAGACCGAGCTAGACATCCTTCAGCAGACCCTGGCAAGGCTCTTCGCCGAGCGGGCTAGGTTGGAGCAGAAGCGCATCGCGGCGGTCATGTCTTACCCGGGCTTCGCCGAGGTTACGTCTAAGGTCATCAATGCCCTCGATAAATCGATGCTTTACAAGACCAGGTTCGAGTTCGATAAAGCGATCCAGCCGCCGGCGAGGTTCTGGGAGGGCGTAGCGATAACGCCTCCGAGCGGTGTCAAGAATATCATGTGCAGAGTGGTTGCGGGTGAGGTGATTACATGAGCGAGCTGCTGCCGCACGAATTGAACGAGATTATTTGGAGAGGAATAGAAGATTGGGTACGTAGCCATGCAAAGGATCTCAAGTGTGACGAGACCTACCTCACTAGATCTGCTATCGAGAGGGTTAGGAGGTTCAGGAACGATGTCAGCGATACGGTGATCAGGTGCATGGCTATCTTGCGTGGGCAGTTCAACCCGTTTAGGTGGCTAGACGACGAGCGGTACTACTTCGATCACTACATGTTTAAGCTGGTCGATCTCGGGGGTAGGATGGACGAGGATCTAGACCTATACGTGGCTGGTCTAATCGCGTTGTAGGGGTGGGTACATGGCTATCTACGTCGAGAAGAACGTTCTTTTCCTCAAGGGCTACGCGGAGGGTATGGGGTTTAAATCGAGGAGGTTCAGCCTTGATTTCGACTATGCTAGGGGGTCGGACAAGATCGAGAAGATCTACGTATCGGTTATGTGTGATTCGACTGTGATTGTCAAGGATGTTGAGATCGATGTTTCTACCTACCCCGTGGGGCAGTTCGTTACTACTGGGATAATTGAACGCTATGCAAATCCGCCCCCCGCGGTAAAGGTCGAGGAGAGGAGCGGTGTTCTGCTGTCGTACAGCATGATGGACATCGACCTCGATGTTGGCTACGCGCTAGTTATCGCGGCTCTCGACGAGGTTGGTGAGAAGGTTGTTGAGGTCACGGTTAGTCAAACCGGTGAGAGGGTGTGCAGCATAGGTGTTCCGGCTCCAACCGGAACCGATCCCTACGGCATGGGAGCAGCGATCATCTGGGCAGATGAGAGGGTTAGGCTAACCGTGGATGCTAGGAACGTATCGACGTGCTTCCTGATAATCGTCCCTACATCGGCTGTGCTAGCCAAGCGCGTATGCACGCTCTCGGTTCACGAGGTTGGTAGAGACATCGATAGGACGATGAGCACCAGGTTCTCGACCATAAGCCTAGAAATGGTGTATCCAGAATCAAAGTGCGTGCTGGAGCAGATCGCTTGGGGTGGGTAGCGTGCCGGTCTATCCATTGCTAGCAATAAAAGGTGTTGGAACGTTCGTGCAGGGGGTACCAGATCTGCATCTCGTATGGGTAAAGGCTAAGTATACGAAGTACAATCCATCGGCTCGGACGCTGAGGTTCGTTGTCATCGATAGCGTTGGTACGGTCTACTTCAAGTCTGTTCAGGACATCGACGTTAGCTTCCCCGTTGGTCAAACCACCGAGCTGGAGTCTACCATGGATCTCGTCGATGTTAGGCTCCTGGATCCGGTGGCTATGGAGTTCCTGAATAGGTACCCCGTCAACGGTTCTCGAGCGATCGAGCTCGATCCTTCGTGTAGACACGTTCTGTTGATCAAGGGCGGTGACGGTTCCGTGGTTAGGGTTAGCCACGGAGGTGGAACCCTAGAGGTCTTGTTGAAGGATCTGGACGGTGATGGTGTTGCTTGGTCTGGAGTCGTTGCGAAGACCGATATCTACGATAGGGCGGTGGTTGTTGAGGGCGAGAACATCGAGGTCATCGTTCTCAAGATACGCGAAGAGATAACGGTTCCGAGCGGCTTCAGCGGTAGGATAGCGTTCGTCGAGATGCCCGAGCCAGCCACACCCAAGGTGTTCCATTACATGGGTACGTGCTTTGCGTTAAGGGCGGTTCTGGAGACGTACGTCGAGGAGATGATTGGCTATGAGATCGGTTGGGAGACCTACACCGAAGGGTGGATTATCGGTGATTACAAGTACGATTCGGAGATCAGGATAGTTGGTGGGCTCTACGTTGATCCGGCGGCTGTTGGTGACTACCGCTATGCGTCGACGATCCGTACAGCGGGTGGTGGGTACAGGGATCCAGATGCGTTCGGTGACTATAGATATGCTGCAACTATAAGGCTCGCCGGCTACCTACATCAGTAGTAGGGGGATCCAAACCATGTATATCAGGGTAGAGTCGAGGTGTTTCACCCGGAACTTCGTTAAGGCTATCAAGGTGCTGCTAAACGATCAGGCGGAGCTCGTTGCAAGTGACGGAAGTAGGGGCGTTCTATCTAAATCCTTGCTCGAGTACTTCACAGTTGGGAGCAGCGCGGGTGAAATGTATGGCATAGTGGTTGGTAGGGGAACCACGAGCCCTACGCCGGACGATACGTGGTTGGAGAACCCCGTTGAGCACGGTGATCAAGCTAATCAACTATTTTATTGGGATACCATGGTTGGCAACGTTGAGCTTGGTACCAACAGGGTAAGGTTCCTGGTGACGAGGATCGTCGAGAACAAGACCGGCAGCGATCAGCAGATTACCGAGCTGGGGTTGGCAGCCAAGTGTAAGCTGAATGTTCAGGGAAGCATCGAGGATAAGATCGTTCTGCTAGCTAGGGACGTGCTTCAGAACCCCGTGACTATCCCAGCCGGCGGCGCTCTGAGGATAGACTACGTTATTTACGTTCCGGTGTAGATGGGTGGGGGGAGAGGGCATGAGTCTGCGCCTACCGCTCAAATATGCTCTCATAGATACGTACTTCCTAACTGGCAATACTGTGAAGGTCGTTATACCGGTCTACATCAGCAGCGGTTACGGTACCGATACCTACGCGCGCGTGAGCATTGGTATAGGAAGCAACGTGTATCATGCTGATATCGGTAAGGTGGGGGCTAACTCGACTGTAGAGACAGTCGTAGATGTCGAGATACCTAACTTCGGTGCGGGTACATCGGCTCCCGTTGTTAAGGATGCTACTGTGTGTCTCGAAGCGTACAGCGATGCTGGGTACACTAATCTTCTTGGAAAGTGTTGCAAGCCCATGAAGATCGTGTTCCTCGATACCAACAACTTTATCAACAACGCTATCATTAAGGCGGATCCCGATCTAGGTAAGCAGAACGTTGATATGAACGGTGTAAGCACCGAAACCGAGCTCGTTCTGGATGGCAATGCGTCGTACACTATCGAGTGCAGCCCCTATAACGATACGTATATAAAGTCTACGTATGACCACACCATACCTAGCGGCAAGGTAGGTATAGTATCTATGGCTATATACAAGAACGAGAACGTTGATGTATACGTGCTTCCGTCGGCAATGGGTTCGCTGAGCGATGATCTAGCTAGCTACGCGTACAAGAAGTGGGTTGTAGTATCGGTCATCCTCGACTCAGGGACATATCTCAGGGATATGTACTTCGTTCGCGTACCGGTAGGATATGCTAAGCCCAGGGTAGTTATAGTCGATAGGCTGATAGTTATCGAGGTGGATAAGAGCACTATAGGTCTCTAACACATGTCTTTCTACGTCGAGCTCGACCTCGTTGTCCCGGACTCGCTGGAGGATATCGACGAGGTTTGGAGAATCAATACTGCGTTCTCAGATTACGCGAACTATCTAAAGATAGCTGAGTGGCTGATCAACGACGAAAAATTCGACGAGTTGGTTAGGCGCGCTTCCTACGGGTCGTACCTCTTCATGCCAAACGAGCTCGCGTACATCAAGAAGATGG
>JAMOOB010000100.1 GCA_027066265.1 Desulfurococcales archaeon | reverse complement strand
CACATGCCCACGGATCACACCCTCTCAACAAGCTCGAGCAGTACTCCATGCACAGACTTTGGATGTACGAAGTTTATCTTACGCGAACCACCAGCAACCACCTTCGGCTCTGGATACACGAGTTCGAATCCGAGCGATTTGAGCTCCTCCGTAGCCTTCTCTATGTTATCAACACGAACCGCGATGTGATGTATACCCTCACCACGCTTCTCCACGAACTTTGTCACAGCACTATCCGGAGCCGTTCCCTGTAGAACTTCTATCCTTACGTTTCCTAGATCGAACATCGCTATCTTAACTTTCTCTTCCGGTACCTCCTCGATGTGAGGTTCTACACCTAGAACCTTCTTCAGCTTCTCAACAGCTTCATCCAAGTTCTTCACTGCAATCGCGACATGATCTAGCCCTAGAACCTTCATCTCGACTCACCCTTCCTCTTCCTCCTACTTTCCTCGGCAAGCTTTCTATAAACCTCGATTACTTTGCTCAATGGCGTGCCAGGACCCATGATCTCGGCTACACCAAGCTTCTTCAACTCATCGTAGTCCTGAGGAGGAATTACGCCTCCCACCACTATAGGAACGTCTAAGCCAACCTCCTTCATCTTCTTCACTAGCTCCGATATCAACTCTATGTGCGATCCCGAGAGAATGCTTATCCCTATGACATCCACATCTTCCTCTACCGCAGTTCTAACGACGTTATCTGGCGTTTGATGAACGCCGAGGTACACTACATCAAAGCCCGCATCTCTTAATGCTCGTGCAACTACCTTAGCACCGCGATCATGTCCATCGAGACCCAGTTTCGAAACCAACACCTTGTACTTCCTCTTGACCTCAGTTCCGCTTTCCGAAGCTTGGATTTGGAGACTCATCGAAAGCTCCCGTATGTACAGTCGTACTAAGCTAAGTCTAAAGGTTATCTAGAGCGGTTCTGATCAAGAGCTTCGGTCCGGTGATGAGTAGATGGATGTAAGGACACTATTCGAGAAAGCAATTGAAACTCGTGACCGCATGCTTGTAGCTAAAGCTCTCAGCGCCATCGAGGAAGGTAGATTCCTAGAGGTAGCTGATCTCATAGTATCGAAACCACGTTCACACATAGTAGGCGTAACGGGTTCTCCAGGAGTTGGGAAGAGTACCCTTATCAACGCCTTGATTGCTGAGCTAAGAAGGAGAGGAAAGAAGGTTGCTGTCATAGCAATCGATCCCTCGAGTCCGCTATCGGGAGGCGCGTTCCTCGGCAATAGGGTGAGGGTACGAACTCTCGACGACTACACCTTCTTCCGAAGCATAAGCACACCTCCCGAGAAGTCTCTTCCATTAACGGCACTCCTCATGATAGAGTTCATGAATACTCTCGGCTACGACTACGTGCTGATAGAGACTCCGGGTGCTGGTCAGGTCAACGTTGATGTATGCCGTGTCGCTCATACAACGCTGGTAGTTGTTCAACCACTCGCTGGAGACGATATTCAGGTTCTCAAAGCGGGTATCATGGAGATAGGCGATATATACGTACTCAACAAAGCCGATCTTCCACAAGCAAATATAGCTAGGCTACAGCTCGAGACGTTCCTAAGGGACGTTGAAAGGGATGGATGGAAGGTACGGATCGTCGAGACAAGCGCTATCAATGGCAATGGAGTGCCTCAGCTAGTGGATACCATTGAAGAGCATGCAAAGTTCTTGAATGAGCGAGGCATTAGGATACGCCGAGATCTAGCTAGGAGGAAGATGATCGTTGAACGCATCATTGAGGAAAACCTCGTTTCAAGGATTCTTAGAACGGTCGAAGAACACGTGAAGGAACTGAGCTTGGACACGAATCCGATATCCTTCGGCTACGAGGTATGCTCAAAGGTGCTTGAAGCGCTTTGTAGTCTGCGTAGATGATCAGCGATGGTTCGTTCAATCATCGAAGATCATCCTGGTAGCCCTCTCATCACCTATAGAGAGGACGATCTATGGATCTAGATAAGCTTGCTGAAGCTGCCAAAGACTACCGCTACCTCCTAGATCGAGGGTATCCACGGAAACCATCGCTAGATCTCGTGGTTTCCAGGTACGTTCTTAATCATAGCGATAGAATGGCTCTATATCGATGCGTGCACACTTCTAAGGAAGCACGTAGCGTAAGATCGAAACTGTGTATTGCATGCACACGCATAGTTCTAGATCTATTCAACAACTTGATAACGATACTCGCCATCATAAAGAGCGAACCCGTTTACCTATGCGACGACTGTCTCGTACGTGACGTCAGAGGTTCCAAGATTCGTCGAGGAGACGAACCTTTCATAGACTACGCAGTGAAGCTCCTCGTTCAAGGCATACTACTAGCGAAGCCAGTGCGCGTAGAGATCGTATGCGATAAAAACGTGAGTTTCAGTCTACGCTATGCAAGACTCGTTGAAGAAGCGCTCTGCAGAGAGAAAGTTGTTGCCAGTATTCACTTGGCTTCGAAAGCCGATGTAACAACTATCGACCTATGTAGAGCACTCGATGCGTGTGCGGCATCAACGGACTTCGTTGTGTGTTCAAACGTTCCAAGGATTTACCCTCTAACCACTATCGTACTGTTGTTGCTGAGGAAGGCTCCTCTCTTCGATTTCGCTACGCTCTTCGAAACGCCCTGCAAAGATCTTGAGTACGTTCAGCACGGCATATATGCTAAGCACGAACGCGATGATTAACGGCACGACTATTACGAATACCGACCCTGTACTCGTCGTATATATTGCGAAGAATGGCGGTACGAATATCTTCGAATTCATAACGCTGGATCGTGCATTCTCGACCAGTACTCCTACCAAGCTCATCAAAGCAAAGAGCGTTATCGATAGTGCTAGTGCGAGCCTCGATGCTAGAGGATGACGAAGGAATCCCTTCAATACGTAGAGCCCTAGACCAAGGTAA
>JAMOOB010000099.1 GCA_027066265.1 Desulfurococcales archaeon | reverse complement strand
CGCTCTGGAGACTATCATTGCAGTCCACACCTTGCTAAGCAAGGGACTAGTTAAGGTGCTTAGCTATAGCGAGCTTGAACTAGGTAGAGTTCTCGAACTAGCTACTCGCGAAGAACTAACCTTCTACGATGCGTCGTACGTAGTAGCTGCAGGGAATCTACGTGCTGTACTCGTGACCGAGAATAAGAAGCTTGAGGATAGAGCTTCGAAATACGTTACCACGATGACCTACGCAGAGCTTGTACACGCACTACGCGAACAGATACAGGGATCGTAGAGTTGTCTAGATCTCGATTCCTAGCTTCTTGGCTAGCTCCCTAACCTCGTTAACTATCTCGTCGACGATCTCTTCGAGCCATCTGCAACCCCTATCCTTGCTAGCCTTCGTAGCGTCTCCAAGCAATGCTCTTGGATAGAGCTCGCGTTCTATCGATGGTGAGTAGGTGCTTAGCTTAGGTACGTAGCTAGGTATGTAGCTCGAAGCTGCTTCCATGTCTACCAGCTTCTCATCTATGCATAGAACAGCGCTAGTCTCATCCTCACCAGCGTGACCAGGCGAGGTGAAGAGTCTAGACCTAGCTTCCTGAGCAACGTCTCTCCACCAATCCACGACAACGATAGTCATGCCGGTGGAGAAAGCTGTTCTTCTAGCAACGATCCTAACGATCGCCGTGTTACCTCCGTGACCGTTGATAACGATACACATCCTGTAGCCATTCCTAGCGATTTCTCTGAGCACCGATTCTAGATACTTCGCTAGAGCTTCGTCGTCTACATCTATGGTTCCTCGAAAATCTCTCAACCCTTTCGAAGAACCGAACCATATGGGTGGGTAGAGGTGTGCTCCAAGCTTTTCAGCAACTTTCTCAGCAATCCAGTGAGCAACTATGGTATCCGTACCCAGAGGTAGGTGATCACCGTGCCTCTCCACGGAGCCTACAGCTATAACGGCTACGGGACTCGGACTAGAATCGAAGGTCTTACCACTAGCCTCCCAAACCCTTAGGAAGGGCATGCCCAACCACCTCGAAGAACCTAGGTCTTACCCTAGACAAAACCTCTCTACATCTCCACGCCGTGTCTATGGCTGCGATGTAGAGCGATCCCCTCTCCCAACCTCGAGGACCAGGTTCTTGATTTCGAATGGTTTGAGCGCAACGCTGCACTCTACCTCTCTAAGCTCGTCCTCGACGATGTTCGTCTCGAAACACTTAGCGTTAGCGAGTCCCTTGATCGATACGTGTTCTCGACCACCGTAACCCTCGAAAATCCTTACAACGATTCTATCGAAGCTATCTTCATGCAGTTTCAACCCCTCGACAACGCCTCCATCGATCTCTAGACCTTCGATGCGTGTTCTAGATCCATAGCTCTTCAACTCGATTACTAGCGGAGGCTCATCTATCTCCCTAACGAGGTGCTGAATACGAGCGTCTCTCCAATCGCCTAGGTGTGGATACAGTGCGTACACGATCTTGATCCTACCAACGTCCTGCACCGTGGGCGAGAATGGACTTCGTAGAAGCGTTACCGAGATCCCATCGAGAGTCGCCGAAACGCCTCTACTCGTGAACGTTAGTATCGCTACTCCGTAGCCATGCTCCGATGCATCGATCCATCTATGAGTCCATACCTCGAACTTTGCTTGCTCCCACGAAGTATTGCTATGTAGAGGTCTTGGATATGCACCGAAGCTCGTTTCGAACCAAGCTTCGTGGGTATTCACATCGATGTAGAACCACGTCTTGACGAGATGCTGTCTTTCGTACCAATCGAGTTCCGTGAAGAACCATACGATGCGCGATCCGCGGTCTAGGCATACGCGTTGCACTAGTCTAGATCTACGGAACTTCTTCTCTATCTCGATACAGCTCCTCAGAGGACCGACTAGAGCTACATCAACGTGCTGCGTCTCGAATTCGAAGCATACGTCTCGGTGATCTGGATCGATGTTCCATCCCTCCCAATGCCTTGCACGATCTTCGCAGACCACGATGCGGTTGCTCCTAGCCTTCAAAACCTCGCGATTGGCTTCCTTGTCGTAGATAGACACGATTTCTCCGCTAACCCTATCGATCGTTACCCTAAGAACTTCGTTCTCGAGAGTACACACATCCTTACCGCATCTAGCTTCCACAACGTTCTTCGTAGCCATCGAAGGTTTCGTACTTGGCTTGAGCACTACCATGCCTAGAGGTGGTAGCTCTACCTCCACCAACACCTTCCTACGATCATCGAGTTCCTCGAGGATCTGTAGAGGAACCATCTCTCCATCGATCTCAAGGCTTGCAACACTCTTCGGAACGATGAGCTCCACCAGCGTTCGGAACCTCCATGGATGAGGATTGAACAGCGCGATACCGGGAGATAGCCCGAGCTTCCTAGCAATGTTCTCCACGAGTTTCTTCGCTAAGTCGTAGCTCCGTGCATACGTTGCTCCCAAAGCCTTGGCGGCATCGATCAGAGCATCGTAGCTGAGAGTCGTTGCCAACACGTCGTGGAACTGGTGCGCTAAGACCTCTAGCCATAGCTCGCGTATCTCTCGTCGAAGTTCTTCGGCTACCTCTACGCCGCTGATCGTGGCTAGAACCGTAAGCGCATCGAGGGTCTTGAGCATCTTTACGCATCTACGGATCATCTCCTTGATTCTCAGACCAACGCTGTACACACCCCTATGGTTCTCGAGGTAAAGCTCTCCGAACCACTTCGGCAACCTTCGATCGACGCTCTTCAGAGTCCCGATGAGCTTATCCAGCTCGCCGTGAACAACGCTAGGCATCGTAGGGAGCTTCGAGGCGTGTTCAAGCTTAAGCACAGCTTCTTCGGAGGGACCCCCTCCTCCATCTCCGTAGCCGTAGGGATACAGCATTCTATCCACGTACCTCTCCACACCGCTGAATACACGCACGATGTCTCTGATCGAGGTTGGAAGCGAAGCAGAGATGTGGTCCACGAATATCGC
>JAMOOB010000098.1 GCA_027066265.1 Desulfurococcales archaeon | reverse complement strand
ACCATTCATGCTGGCGAAGTTCGATAAGGATGCTCAGTACCTAGAGCTACAGAGATTCGAATCCAAGAAGTATCCGTTGAAGAACACCGATCTCTACTATGGTATACCGAAGCTAACTAAGATCGAGGACATCGTTATGCCGGCAAAGATTAGTCCCGGCGCCGATGCAAAGATCACGCTAAAGATCAGCGGCGAGTTCCCAATCGACGTAACGCTGATGGTGATAGACCCAGAGACAGGTCAGGTCGTAATAACGCTGAAGAAAACCGTTGAGAAGAGCCCGGTAGACATCGTGATACCTGGTAGCGAGACCAAGAAGCTGAAGGAGCTCTACACCTACCAGCTAGTAGTCGTTGCAGCTAGCGAAAAGATACCACTAGTAGACCAAGCATCCAAGGCGCTATCCACAGCCTTTGCTGCGAAGCCTTCGCCAACCACGACGACGACCAAGACCACCGCTTCGCCAAGCCCGAGCCCAACGACTACCACGCCAGCAACAACACCAACTACCACACCGATCAGTACACCAACCACAACAACTACGGCTGCTGGTGGTGCTGCACCAACGTACCTATACATCGGTATCGCTATAGCAGTGATCGTGATAATCATCGCCGTAGCGTTGCTCCTCAGGAAGAAGTAGCGAACGTAAGCAAGCATTTTTCCACAATTACTCCAAAAGGTCTTTTTTACTCGGATGCATCTGGAGTCCGTTCTTCGCTATGATTTACATCCGCTTCTACGAACGCACTTGCTATGTTCTGCCTTAAGGATTACATAACGTTAATTAAGTAGTTCCTCCAAGGCGTGTAGAGGGGTTGTAAGTGGGCGTTGCTAGGCGATTGGTTAGTAGAGGTATTGCTCTACTCGCTGCGTTGATTATAGTGGTATTCCTAACCTCGTTCATGCTATGCCTTAGCGGTAGGGATAAGCAAGCTTGGCTCGCCATAATAGATTCCATGGCTAGAGAGTACAAGATGAGTCTTCGACGCGGTAACCCCAACATGAGCGAGGAAGAGATTAATAAGCTAGTCATGGAGTACAAACAGCAGCTCATAAAGGCTATGGGTCTCGATAGGCCTGCCGTTGAACGAGCTCTCCGGTACGCAATACGGTTGCTTAAACTTGATCTGGGATGCGTTCAATCGACGGAGGTAGCTACCATCGCTGGAGTGCCGGAGAACGCTAAGGTTTCCACAGCCATCATGAACGTGTTGCCGCGAACCATAATAATGATCACGGTAGCGGAACTCATCTGTGCAGCCATAGCGTTACCCCTAGCTCCGTACATCGCCTACAAGCGCGGTACCTTGCTAGACAAGTTCGTTGTATCGTACGCGGCTGCGTTCAACGCTATCCCTGTGTGGTGGCTAGCCATGCTCTTCATATATTACCTAGGACACGTACTGCACGTAGCACCCACCGACTACCGACTCGTTATGAGTGCGATAGCTAGGTTCTGGGAAGATCCAGCATCCTCGCTGGTACAGATACTGTACTACGCCTACGTACCGATACTAGCAGTAGTGATCGCGTTCCTAGGAACCTGGTTCTATACGATTAGAGCCATCGTGCTGAGGATCGTAACCGAAGACTTCGTGATGGTTGCCAAGGCTAAGGGTCTGCCCGACAACCTCATCGCTAGAAGACACATCCTAAGAGCAGCGCTACCCCCAATAATTACCTACACGATACTAGCGCTCGCAACCTCGATCGGAGGCTTCATAATAACGGAGTCGGTCTTCGACTGGCCCGGCATGGGGATGCTGTACTACGCTGCCGCTACGACTATGGATATGAACACTTTGATGGCGTTAATATTCATAACTACTGCTGTGTACGTGGCTGCACGATTTGTTCTGGAGGTCTTGTACATAATACTTGATCCTAGGGTGAGACTCTGATGAAGATCGAGACTCGTAGGATGGCGAGGAAGCTCTTAGATGCTCTTCGAGAGGTCTGGAGCTACAACCTCGGCAAGATAGGGCTGGTACTATTCGTAGCAATCGTAGTGATATCGATTGCTGCCGTAGTGTCGATGCCCCCCGACTTTCCATCGAAGTGGGAGGATCCCAAGAGCTGGGAGCTCAATCCACGACTCGCTCCACCCGACTGGGTAACAATCTTGGGGTACCAGCTATCGCCAACCGAGAAAATCGTGTTTACGAAGCCTACCCGCATCGTTAAGAAAGGCGATTACGAATACATCGTGTACGAAGCGAAGTACAACCTCGACGTCAACGATTATCCACAGGACGTGATCGTAGCATTCGTAGAACCACGAACGGATCTCAAAGCGTATGCAAACACAAGCACCGAATTCATATTAAACATTACGCGACCCGATGGAAAGGAGATAACGGTTGCGGAGCAATCACTCACGATTCCTCAGCTATCCAACGTTAGGATCAGGTTCTCTACCTCGATAGCTATCCAATCTGCTACGGAAGTGCTGAAATTAGAAAACATCAGTATTCCTCTAGAGAAAGCAAACCAGGTAGTGTTCGGAATCGTTAAGGTGTTCAGCAATGGTTCGTACGCATTGCAGCCTCTGAAAGGAACGTATACGATAAAGCTCTGCGTAAAGGTGTACAACTCTGAACTCCTCGAAAAATACGCTTCGGTTAGCGAGAGAGCAAAGCTGTTGCTGGAGGACGTTAGGAAGCTTGAGCAGGGAGTTGCTAATCAGGTCATTATATACGTCAAGGGTAATAGGTACGGTTTGATGGGGACTGATATCGATGGTAGAGACCTAGCGTTGGGAGTATTCTACGGGTTCCCAGTAGCACTACTAGTAGGGTTCTTCGCAGCCGTAACGGCTACGTTCATTGGGGCGATCGCTGGTGTAGTTAGTGGCTACTACGGTGGACTCATCGACGACCTGATCCAGAGGATCGTAGACGTGCTTAGCAACATACCGTTGCTACCGATACTAGTATTGGTAGGAGTAATCGTTCAGCAGATCTTTACGAATCCGTGGCACCGGTTGCTGACCATCATAGCTTTCCTGATA
>JAMOOB010000097.1 GCA_027066265.1 Desulfurococcales archaeon | reverse complement strand
CCGAAGAACCATCGTCTTCGATCCACCAACGAAGTCGTAAGTTCTCGAGAACACAATCAATGAACCACGTCGGTTTCTCGAAGCGACATGCCTCTATCGAATCGAACGTATCTGGCTCCACAACGATCCTCGTACCATTGGATAGCCTTATCGTTAGCCTACAGGGACCAATCTCAATATCCTTGACATCGGCAACTATCCTAACCAGTTCAGCCTCGACCGACTCAACGCTTATAGCCTTGGATATGGATAGATTCAGCCGGGTCCGAGCCGCCGTCATGGGTCCCGTCCCTCCCGCCCCGCCGAGGGAAAGACCCCCTCGGCGGGGTCTCGGGAGGCTTCTACTCTACTAGCTAGGTCTTAACGGGAATCTCGTTGACGATTCTCAGAAGCTCGTTTCTTACCTCGAGTAGGAAGCGCCATCCCTGATCTGTAAGCACGTATTCTTTACCTTCCTTGGTTACGAGACCTTCGAGCATGAGCTTCTGGAGCGATGTGTATGCGCTGCTAGTGCTTCCTAGGGCTCTGCTAAGCTCCATAGATCGTATCCTTCCGCCTCTTCGGGCGATCTCGAGCAAGGCGCGTATGTGATTGGGGAGGAGCTTCAAGGGCGGTCCCGGGATACGTATTGTGAGTCCAGGATATAAATCTTCGTGTCCCGAGTCTCAGAGTCTGAGATTCGCGACCCACATCCTGAAGGCTATGTATAAGAGTCCATACTCGCAATGCGATAGTGGAGACTTCGGATGTCATTCAAGAGGGAGAAGCGCGTAGACTTTAGCCACGTAGTTCGAGCACTGCTAACGCTGTTAAGAGCTGAGAAAGAAGGTAGAGAGCTAAGCATGACTGAGTTCATAAGAGAGTCGGGAATACCATCATCAACCTTCTACACAACTGTGCGCGATGCATTAATAGACCTAGGATTGATAACTGTTGAGTCCAACCCGCGAGAAAGAGTTGTGATCATAAAGCTCACCGAGAAAGGAAGGAAGCTAGCTAGATGCATCGAGGAAGCAGGGATAGAGGTGTAGATAATGGGCTTCAGGATTGTTTTTCGTGAGCCTCGTGATCTTAGCCTAATGCTCAGCACCACCTCGCAGGGAGAATTCCATAGGAATAGACCTTTACTCTACAGGCAGAGCCCTATCAGAGGGCTACTGACCATACCTCGACGTGAAGAGTGCAGCTACAGGTTATGAATATGCCTCGGGTTTACTCGGGGCGTGATTGTGGTAAGTTCATCGAGCCCCTGATTAGGAACGCTAGGCGTAGGCTCTGGATAGTCTCTCCGTATATATCGAGGGAGTATGCTGAGCTCCTGGTTGAGAAGGCTCATCAAGGCGTTGATGTTAGGGTAGTTACGTGTGATGTTGATGAGTCTCGCGATGCGATAAGGGTTCTTAGGCTCGGGGTGGGGAGGGTCCTGGTTCTCTTAGGCGTGGTGACCCTAGCGGTGTTCGTAGCCGCTAACATTATGCACTTCGCGGGGTTGAGGGGCGTCGATTCCGCTACGCTCGCGATCTCGGGGCTCCTAGCAATTGTATGCAACCTACTTCTACTCATCCTGAATCCACGGCTATGGCTAGCCATGCTATGCGCTACCGTAGCTATCGCTATAGCGCTATCTAACTACCTCAAGATTCCACTGCTTCGCCTACTGCTCAACGCGGTGATAATATACCAGGGGTACGCGAGTGCCGCAGCCCTAATCGCCCTATCTATGCATAGGCCTCGCATAGCGCTTGTTACGTACCCAAGCGCTTCCCCAAAGACGGTATCCAGGGCGATACCCATATCCTCAACCGTTGGTTACAGCACAACATATCAACCATCTAAGCCTCAGCTAAAGATCGTGCCTCCAGAAAGAATGGTCCACAGCAAGATCTACATAGGGGACGATATCGCTATCGTGGGTAGCGCGAACCTTACACATGCAGGGCTTTGGAGGAACTACGAAACGATAACGATCTTCGAGGGCGAAGAAGTTCGAGAAGTAGAAAAGATGTTTCTAGAGATATGGAACTCTGTATGAGTATCGTGCTCGTCGATCCCAGAAAGCTTAATTCTCCATCTTCTCAATGCTTCTTCGTATTCGTGTTCCTCTAGTACCAGCTCTAGTTCTAGTATCATTGCTAGGAACTTGTTGTAGCAGTTGCTGCATATCTTCCTGCGTTGGTGCAGGTATCGCAGGGTCCTTCTTATCAGTATGAATACCTTGCGTAGCTCGCTATCAACAACGTCTCTGCACTCCGTATCTCTCATATCTCTCCACCTCTCTCAGCATGATCTCTATCGCGTCTAGGAGCGTCAGCACGTCGTTCAAGGTTTGATCATCTATTTGATTCCTGTTACGTGCGTCGAAAAGCTCTTTCCTCAGCTTGAGTAGTGTTTGGAGCGGCATTGTGGGTCCCGTAGCGTTATAGCGTGCTGTGAGCCATATCCTTGAGAGATGGGTGAAAGGAAGCTCGTTACCTAGCCCCATCCCCCAAACTATCGCTTTGCGAAGATGTTCTTCACGCATTCCTTCACCTATACAAATCACCTTTATTAACTCAATTTATTCACCTATTATTGGTGAAGAGAGCTTCACCGTAGCTACGTGAAGGTGTATGGTGTAGGTGTGTTCACCTATGCCTAGGCTCTGGCTCTACCTCCGTGAGCATGTATACACAGAGCTGGAGAGGATAGCGCGTGAAAGAGGTGTTGGTGTAGACGATGTGGTTAAGCAGCTTATCGAGGACTACCTAAGCGGAAAGCTTGTTCCAAAAGACCAGATGGCTTCTCAATGCAATGGATTGAAGCAGGAGGTCCAGGAACTGAAAAGGAGAGTGGAGCTCTTAGAAGAGATGCTTAGGTTTGTACTAAACATATCTAGACCTCTGGGCTTTATGGTGGCTTCATCCCCTACGGGCTTTCCTCATCTGTGATCGGAGCCCGCATCTATCCGGCATCACGGCTCAGTTCGGGGAGGTCTCCCGACCGCTTCGCCTCATTGCCTGCTAGGCTCGGCGAAGCGGAACC
>JAMOOB010000096.1 GCA_027066265.1 Desulfurococcales archaeon | reverse complement strand
AGGCTCTCCCTCGGGGGGAGATCCATGGCTGAGGAAAGGTTCGACTTCGGTCTACTCGTCGAGAAGTTCAGAAGGCTCTGCGAAAGGCTTGGTGGAAGAATCGAGGAGAAGAGCTATCCACGCATAGGCGAAAGGATGTACTACTGCGTTCTGCCGAAGCCGACGAGAATCGAGAAGCTCAGCTACATGCCGGACTTCGGAAGCATCGTAGTCGAGACCGGTTCCGAGATCGAGACCCTGCCAGCGTCGAGGATCATCGTCCGCGGAAAGCCTTACCGTGGATACGTCGGTAGCGACATGGATCGGAGCACGGTTTCGCTGTACGACGTAGAGGTAGGCAAGATGGAGCTCCGGCTGATACGGGGGAAGGCTCTGCTCGAGTTCCTGCCCTAAGCCTTGGTGTAGCACCTGCTACACACCTCTTTTTCTCCTCGGTGATTCCGCTTGTCAAACCCGTACCGGAGAGGTAAGCATGCGGAGCTAGAGCTCGTCGCGAAGCTCCGCAGACTTGGCTACGCAGTTATGAGGGCTCCGGGAAGCGGTTCGAGAACCAAGAACGTTTTCTACCCCGACATCTTCGCGGTGACCGCTCGACCTAGCAAACGTGGTGTAGTACCTGCTACACAACTATCTTCTGCTCGAAGTAGTCTGCGAAAGCACGGTAGAAGTACGGCAGTTGCCATTCCTCGGGTTTCGGAAGTTCCCCAAGTACTTTTGCGCCATTGATGGCGAGAACAAGCCCTAGCGAGAGACCTCCCATTCCACAGTAGAGATCGAGGATCCTAATCACGATTAGTCACCGAGCGGATCGAAGCACCACACATGTTAAGCACTGCGAAGAAGCCGTCGCGAGCCTCTTGCGTGTAGCAGGTGCTACCTCCTCAACCTTCTCATCGCTTCGCGCACCACGCTAGCGAGCTGACGTAGCGCGAACACTATTTCGTAGACGTCGTGACCCGGCTTGATACGCACGCTACCGGCTTTCTCTACGAGATCCTCGTACTCTACGTTTCGTCGCGCGAGCGCGGCTCTCACGGCTCCCGCAACGTACGCCGTTGCAAGGTCTTCGTCTATAGCCGTCAGCTGAACGGGTTCCTCGCCGAAGCGCGCGTAGTAGCGGAAGAGCGTCCCCAACACCTGCTGAGCTCGCAACGCAATGAAGCGAGCGGCGCTCAGCAACGGTTCGAGTTCGTCGGGAGCATCGCGTTCGAGATCCTCGAGCTCTCTACGGATCCTCGAAAGATCCTCCGCAAGCCTCGAGATCCGTTCGTAGTCCTCGCGACGGAGAACGAACCTCGTGTACCGCTTCCTCAAGCTCTTCTCCGTCAGCTCGCTAGCGAGCTCGCGAAGCTCCTTCTCGAACTGCATCAGTAGCCCGATGCCGCGATCGAGGAGCTCGCGCGCTTCGATCAAGTCGAAGCTCATGCACCGCCACCCCACACGAACCGCTTCGCGAACTCGAGCTCCTTTCCGAATCCCTTCTCGCGGATTCGTATATCCATCGACGTGACTAGGCTGAGCATCCTGGCAAGAGCATCCTTCACCTCCTCCGTCTTCGGACACCAACACTCGACGCCGTCGCTCAGCGACCTACAGTTGCAGTACCTAGACAGAACCTCGTCGAAGATCTCGTTGACGGGCTGATCCTCGTCGTAGTACCGTACGCGTACCCCACCATCCTCGACGTAGACGTGCGTAGCGTGACCGGTGGAGCTCCCAACACGGAACGACGCGCGTCCATCCATGACTACGCCCACGAGCGCTTCGCGATCCTCCGGCATGTAGAGATCGCCGTTCCGCTCAACGTACCCGCTCCAACGCTTGCAGAGATCCGCGAGCCATGGATCCGCGTCGCGCGCTACGTAGCACAGACCGCTCCTCTCCATACCTTTCTCGAGCTCGTTGCGGAGCTTCGCCATCTCCTCCCCAACCACGTGGATGCAGTTCGCTACGTCGTTCGCGAGCAGAGCAATGTCTATCCTATCACCGGGCTTCTTCGACCGCAACACGTAGCCGCAGTCCCTGCCGAGCCTCTTCAGCGCTTCGCGGAGCCGTTGATACGATTCGTAGAGCTTCCGCGTAACCTCGACGCTCCTTCTATCGGACTTGGCAGCGACCTTCAGACCGATCTCGAGGATCTCGTCCACGGACTCCGCCGCTTCCCTACAGAACTTGCCTAGCTCCGCGATCGCGTCCCTCAGCGCATCTATCCTACCACCGAGCTCTGGTCGTGCGGAGGAGAGAAACTCCGCGTAGCTATCGAAATCGTCGCCGAGGAACACGAGCCACGAAGCGGCTTCGCCCATGGTGCTGGCAACCCTCAGCGTATCGCTCGGATCGTACGAATCCGTAACGCGTCTACGGGACAGAAACAAGCGTTCCAAAGCCTCGAGCTTGCCAACGAGACGATCGATCCACCCAGAAGCGTTCCTAAGAACATTCTCCACCGAGATCGCCGACAGCATCCATCTCAAGCTCCGCTCCCCCGCTCAGAGACCGCAACGAGAGATAGATATGTCCAGATGCTCGGGGAACCCTTCGTGTAGCACCTGCTACACCAAGGTTTTCACCCGCTTACGGAGTAAACGAGTAGATGCTTGCTCTCGGTAGCGAGAGCACGAGTACGACAACGTTCAGCGCGGTGCTCGACCGCGGAAGAACGATCTTCGTAACGCGGATCAGCGACCTCGAGCAGATGCTCGTTGTTGCCGAGGGGATTCCCTAGCCCAAACCCTTCTACTTCTCCTCTAATTTCGGAGTCTTTCCGGAGGGCGGCTCGATTCTGTGCTGTGTAGCAGGTGCTACACCATGAAGCTCGCCGAGACCGCTCCCCCCGGGTACAGCGTTGCTGTCTTCGTGCATTGGGTGCTACCGCGTGGCGTAGCTTATTCTAGCGGTCTTCGTACGCTCGTCGTACTCCACCACGATGCTTCCTCTCCTCGGTTTCCTTACGATGATCGCGATGTGTAGCGGGTCTAGGAGCTGTATCTCTGCGGATACTCCTCGTAGCTCTGCTTTCTCTACCTCGGTTTCTCCGGGTTCTC
>JAMOOB010000095.1 GCA_027066265.1 Desulfurococcales archaeon | reverse complement strand
CGAAGCAGCGATATCGCTTAGCGCATTGGGCATCACGAGCCTTGCTGGTCAAACGGTAAGCGTTGAGAGCCTATGGAGCTACACACTCGTAGACGATGCCATCGATAACGAAGCCAA
The DNA here is from genome assembly GCA_027066265.1 of Desulfurococcales archaeon. Taxonomy (GTDB): domain Archaea; phylum Thermoproteota; class Thermoprotei_A; order Sulfolobales; family Ignisphaeraceae; genus JAADCV01. Next base: position 2,948 of record JAMOOB010000095.1, on the reverse strand, counting down.
CACTAGAAGCAGCAACGAATCTAGATTCGTATTCACAGACGTACTGAACAACGTTGGCTACGTTACACAAGTATCGGGATACAATAGCAAGCTAGTCAACGGTAGCGCAACACTATCGACAGGAAGCGCACAGATATCGCTAGACGCTACTCAGCCAACGATGGTGGGAGTACATGCTTACGATGAGGAGCCTACAGGAAACGCATCGATTGATCACATCGGATCGTTCTACAGGATATATATCGAGAACGTTAGCGCAGTATCGTGGCCTATAACCGTAGTCATAGGATACGATGAGAACGAAGCTGCTTCCAAGGGTTGGGACGAGAACTACCTAACGATATACTTCTACAACGCAACGAGCGGTGCATACCAACCGTTGCAGAACGTATGGATAGATACGCAGAACAACTTGCTCTACGCAAAGATAAGTCTCGATGAGTATCTTGCTAGCGATGACATAATCCTAGTAGTTTCGCAATCTACGACACCTCCACCTCCAGTACCAGAATCACCGATACTCATAGCGTTAGCAATCCTCGGCACGGTATGTGTAGCATTCATCGTCATCTACATCAGAAGGAAGTAAACGTTTTCGTAGATCAATGATGTTTTTCTTCAGAACTCCGACCTCTCATCATCATTTCAGTACCGGCGTTCTCATCAACCATCATTCTCTACGAAGCCTAAGCTTATTAACCTTAGGACTTACCTAATGCAATGCTACCGTTTACGTAGGATTGTAGGTACGTTTCTCGAAACGAAGTCTAGATCAATGCCTTTCCTAGGTCTACAACCTAGCACTACCGTTCTCACCCCTTCACGCATGCTCAAGTCGATTACATCGATATCCTCGAAGAACATCCACACGAAGCTTGCAATGAACGGAATCGTCCAGAGCACGCATACCGATGCATGTACGTATCGCCCAGTTGAGAGATCGACAACTATTCGTCGACACATCCCCGTAACGTAATCGTATCCATTATGTATCGATACGACGGGTTTCTCGCTTCGTCCTTCGGGAATAACGTAGCGATACCCAATGCTACCGAATATCGTTACGAACCTATCGCATTCCTCAATCATCAAAATTCCATCGCTTGACAAGCACTTTCTCACAGCATTGAGAAGCTTGAGGAAATCCCATGGAGAGAAGTGTGGTAGCGATAAACCCCATATCAACGCTATATCGAAACTCTTACCAAGCTTTTCGATATCCTTAACGTCGAGAGCAACAGCATCGATCTCTACTTCTGGAAAGACTTCTTTCGCGTAGAGCCATCCATCGAAGAGCTCCTTCCTACGTAGATCGACAAGCGTAAGCGATACCTCTACCCCTCTATCTACGAGGAGCCTAGCAAGAGCAAAACCAGCTACGCCTCCTCCACTACATAGGTCAACTATCCTCACCTTCTTCCTAGTACCAACAATGTTCTTGATCCATTCATGTTCGAGCACCTTCTTCATGTTTTCGAGAATCTCAAAGATCCTACACTTTCCTTCAGCAGTTCTAGGATTCGAATTCCATTTCAAGAGAGAGTACAGTTCTTCTAGTTCAGACAATCCGAAGCCCTATACAAGAGCTTCGTCTAGAACTAAAACGATTTGATGGTTACAGCTGTTTCGATACGTATCTAACAACGGATTTCGTACCTTCCTTAACGACTTCAAGTACGTGATCTGCACGATCTACGACTTCCATATCGTGAGTAACCACGATTACCTGCGGTAAGCTCTCAGATATCTTCTTTATTAAGTCGAATAGCACTGTCCTACGCTCAGCATCGAGGTGAGCTGTTGGTTCGTCTAGTATGAAGAATCCAGGTGCTCGCCCTAGAACGGCGTAGGCTAGAGCCATTCTTAGAGCTGTAGCGATCGCTGTACGTTCTCCACCACTCACGCTCTTAACGTTGAGATCTCCTACGCTAGACTTCACGGATATGTCGAACTCCTCGCTTATTCGTATCGATAGACCTAGACCGAGACTTCTAAGTATGTTGTTCGCATACCTCTCGATAACGCTCCTAGCAAGTTTCGTAAGCTCTCTTGCAAGCAATCCATCCCTTCCCAGAACCTCGTCGTGTAGCTTCTCCAGCACTGGAAGTACCTGCGCATACTTCTCCAATCTCTTCACGTCTTCGCGTATCTTGTTGATTCGTTCGAAGATCTCGGATCTCCGAGTCTCAAGATCTTTCACACGTTGCATAGCTGCAGCTCTCTGCTGCTCAACTATCCTTAGCTTCTCCATCAACTCTCTGTACCTACGATCCAGCTCTGCATAGCTAGTACGAGGATCTATTCCTAGAGCACGCAACGAACCTTCTAAGATCTCTACTCGTTCCAGCACGCTATCCCTAGAAACTCCCCCAAGTTCTTCGTAGAGCTTCCTCCTACGTTCCTCTAACGCAGTGACTCTACCCACGATCTTCTCTACCATGCGCTGCACACACGCTAGAGCTTCTACACAGCTTTCGTTTCGGAAACAACTTTCGAACACCTTAACCTTGGATAGCTCCGAACACAGCTCCTGAGCTCTGCTCAACATCGGCTTAAGTACTTGGCGAACTTCATCGAGTTGCTCAGCAACATTGTCGAGAAGTGCTTGAGTTTCGTTCTTTGCATACTCTAGCTTCTCCAACCTACGTAGGTACTCTTCGAGTTCGCGAAGTTCTCGAACAGACCTACTCATTGCTTCTTCGAGACGTTTAACCTTCTCACGAAGTTCCTCCTCAACACGAAGCCTATGCTCATCAGTCAAAGGAGATCCACAGACAGGACACGTTGCACTATCACGAATCACTTTGAGAGCTTCTCTATAGATACGGAGCTCAGCTTCCATCCTACCCATTTCAAACCTACGCATCTCTACGAGTCTCCTAACCGCTTCAACGATATTCTCATCGCTATCTAGACCGAGCTTACTGACGATCGAACGTTGTTCTCGT
>JAMOOB010000094.1 GCA_027066265.1 Desulfurococcales archaeon | reverse complement strand
AAAGGTTCGCTAAGCTCGAAGAAAGATTCGCAAAGTTGGAAGAGAGGGTGATTAGGCTTGAGGAGAGGATGGCTAGGGTTGAGGAAGAGTTGAAGGAGACTAGAAGGGTCCTGTCCGCCATTAGCCATAGGTTCGGTATCCTTTCGGAGCATGGGTTTAGGGAAGCTATGAAGTACGTTATCGAGGAAGCGCTTGGAGTTGCCAAGGTTGAGAGGAAGACTCTTAGAGACGACGAGGGTATTGTCTACGGTCATCCAGCCATCATCGAGATCGACGTGGTTGTTAGAGATAAGGAGCATATCCTAGTCGAGATCAAGTCAAGGGTTTCTAGAGGCGATGTAGCCGAGCTGCATAGGATTGGCAAGCTTTACGAAAAGGTTGTGGGCATCAAGCCGAGGCTAGTAATCGTTGGCGGATTCATCGATCCTAGTGCATGGGAAAGCGCAGCTAGGCTAGGAGTCGAGATAAGACCAGCGTTCCGAGAAAGCTTCGAGGTTTAGCTCCACAACGGCTTAGTCTTCGGATGTCTCTACGCCTCGCTTCTCGTAGACCAAGCTCTTCAACACCGCAAGGACCTTCGTTCCCTCCCTACGCTTAGCTATCGCATCCATAGCTTCGAGCTTTGCAAGGGTTGTTGACTGTTCAACGAGGGTTCGAAACGAATCGTTGAATCCGTGATACGATCTCGTCGAGTATCAAACGTTCAGCGCCTAGATTTTTGTTTGGTGTGCAATGCTTCTCTTGGTGGGTACTGCACGAATTGGTGTTGAGTGTGAGGAGGAAGAGGTTGGTGGTTACGATCGTTGCTGGGCTTCTCCTATGTGCGATTCTCGTACTCGTTCTAGCGATGTGTTCGAGCTCATCGCTCGTAGTCATGCGCTACACGGTTAGGCTTGGGTCTAGGGGCATAGTTCTGAGGATCGTTCAGTTATCGGATCTACATCTACGTGGTTTCGGAGACTTCGAGAAGAGCGTCGTTGAGAAGGTTGCTGAGCTTAGACCAGATATCGTTGTGTTGACGGGGGACTACATCGAGGATCCTAAGCATGGTAAGCACCTCGAGAAGTTCGTATCCTTGCTGAGGAAGGAACTTGGTTCGGTACCCATCTACGCAGTTATCGGTAACTGGGAGTTGCAGGGATCTACGCTGAACATCGTCGAGAAGATCTTTGCTAGGTACGGTATCGAGCTCCTGATCAACGATTACCGTACCGTAGTGGTTAAGGGTTTGAGGATCGTTATCGTTGGTTTCGACGATTATCTATGGGGAGTTCCAAACGCTTCGCTGATACGTAGCTTACCGAGAGCCGATCTCTACATAGCGTTGATACACGAACCCGTGTTCGCAAAGACTTTGAGCGAGCTAGGGTTTCGAGGAATCGTATTCGCTGGTCATTGCCACGGTGGTCAGGTAAAGGTGTTTGGATACCCACTATTCCTACCGCGTGGATGCCCTAGGGATCTGTACGAAGGTATGCATAGACTCGGCGATACGGTACTAATCGTTAGCCGAGGGATTGGAACCACGATCCTACCGCTTAGGATAGGTACGAATCCCGAGATCGTTGTTCTAGACATCGTTGTCTAAGCACGCTGTGAACAATGGCTGTTTCCGTGGATGGATCTACGTATCGATGTTTCTAAACCAATCTCGTCGAGTTTCTCTACCTCGTCCAGAGCTAGATCGTCGGGGTACAGCGTTGGGTCGTGTATGGGTCGATGCTATCGTAGGTAATCCAGAGCGTAGGAATACGGTTCGTGTACGTGCTTTGGTAGACACCGGTGCAACGCTTACGGTGATTCCTAGAGAGCTTGCTAAGAAGCTGGGTCTCAGACCTACGGGGAGGAGCGTTGTTGAGACGGGAACTGGTAGGATAGAGCTTGAGAGATCGCGGATCTGGATCGAGCTCGAAGGTCGTGGCGAGATCGTACCGGTACCGATATCCGATTCCATCGATAAGGTGCTTATCGGTGTAGCCACGCTAGAGGTACTCGGTCTAGAGGTAGATCCGATGACGGGTAGGCTACGTGAATGGGCTCTACTCCTCTACTAGCTCCTTTACGTGTTCGACGTTATCTATATCGTTGCGCGTACCTAGCTAGAGAATCGATGAGCGTGCGGAATCACGTGATGAGCATAGCCTTCGTCGATGTGGAGATAAACGGTGCGAGGTTTCGTGCTCTCGTCGATACGGGTTTCAACGGCGACGTGCTCGTGAGTAGGAGCGTTGCCGAGAAGCTTGGTCTTCCCGTGATAGGCGAATCGGAGAGGGTGACCGTGGATGGTCGTAGGATCAAGACGAAGGTTTCGTATGGAAAGCTGAAGCTACTCGATTCCGAAGGCTACGTAATCATCGAGATCGTTGACGAGCTACCGCTCGACGTATTGATTGGGTGTAGAGCTCTGGAAGCGCTTGGATACGTAGTCGATCCAACCACTGGAACTCTCAAGAAGGTTGGTTTGCTAGCGGTCTAACTGCGTAGCTATGGAAAGGAGATTGATTAGCTGGAACGCTTCAGTAGTTCAACTATTCGTTTCAGTACCACGGAGCCCTTCTCCATGATTCCCAGCGATCCTTTCTCGAAGCATTCTTTCTCGGTGAACCTCGTCAAGCCATCGGGCTTCAGCTTTGCGTAGGCTAGGAGTAGGGGTACGGGATCCCCGGTATGGCTACGTACCTCGGGCGGTGTTGCGTGGTCGGCCGTGACGATTATCGCGATCTTCTCGAGATCCACCTTCTTAAGCAGTGGTTGAACGAAGTACTTGTCGATGAGCTCGATCGATTCTACCTTACGCTTCTTATCACCGTCGTGACCCGGTTCGTCGGGTCCCTTCAGATGGACGTACACCACGTCTACCTTCTCCAACAACTCCAATGTTTTCTCTAGCCTCTGTGCGTAGTCCGAAGCCTTGTTCGGTGTTGGTGGAGGTACCTCGGCTACCTCCATACCTACGAGTCTAGCGATACCTTTCTCCACCGGCATCTCGGCGACCGCACCGAAGCGAAGACCGTTGTAGAGCTGGGATATCGGTGGAATGGATGGGTAGTGATCCTCGGCATCGCGAAGCAGAAGCACGTTCGCTTTGAGAAGTCCTCTCGATGCTCTCTCAAGGTTTACGGGATGCTTGTCGAGTATCTCCATGCTACGCTCAACGAATTCGTCTATCAACCTACACGTCTCCCTAGCCTCATCGCTATCTACGAGAGGTCTACACCTAGGTACGTAGGGTTCGAAACTTCGTACCGCTACCGAGATCCTTCCCCTACGCTCGTAGGCAGGATCGATGTTGGAGACATCCGCCGAGAGCTTCCTAGCCTTGCTACCGATCACGACGACCGCTCGGTGACCAACCGTAGCAACTACCCGAGCGTAGCCACCACCACTCAACTCCATGCCGTCCAGAGCCTTCGCTAGCTCTCTAGCTTCCTCCGTACTGAGAGATCTACCGACCCTACGATCGATCAGCTTCCGCGTCGAGGTATCTACGGTAGCGAAGTTCGCTCGAAAAGCAACTTCGTAACCTTCCTTAATGCTTATGCCAGCACCGAGAGCCTCCAAGAGACCGCGTCCAACGACGTACTTCTCCGGATCGTATCCTAGAAGCGATAGGACAGCAGCATCGCTCTCCGGAGCAATGCCTGGCGCGATGGGGTAGAAACCACCGGCAACACTCATCCTAGCCAACTCGTCGAGTCCGGGAATAGATGCTAGCTCGAGCGATGTAGCGCCACGCTTAGGATCGTCGGCAACGCCATCCAGAACCAGTAGCAGGATTCGAACCATGTCTCGATCGCCTAGTGAAGCTCTGTAGACCAAGGATATAAGTTGTCTGGGTTCCGAACCCTTGCCTCGTCAGCGTTCAGCGCTAGATACAATACTCTGCGTAGAGCGCTGTAGCTAGGTATGTCGATGCGTGTAGAGCTACGTGGATCGCTACGTTCAGCGGATGAGGAAGAGGATGAATACGAAGGTGTCTACGACGTTTTCAGAGCTAGCGTACTGGAGCTCCTCGATACGTCTCCCTCGATAATGCCCGTAGCCACGCTGATCCTCATAGCCGTCAACGGGATCATCTTCGCGATCACCTACGGCGCGATCCGTACGAATCCGTGGAGCGTAGGGATAGCACCGATACAGTTCTTCGCGAATCCCTTGGATTACCGGGTTCTGCTATCCATGTTCTGCCACGCTGGTTGGATACATCTGCTCTCAAACATGCTGTTCCTATTCGTTGTGGGAGACAACGTGGAGGCTGTCATGGGTAGGCTACGCTACGTAGCGTTCTACCTACTGTGCGGATTCGTAGCGATAGTTGCACAGAGCCTCTACGCCGTAGCCAAGCTCTACTACACGGGAGATCCAAGCGATCTAATGATGCCGATGGTAGGTGCTTCCGGTGCCATAGCGGGCGTTATGGGTGCCTACATCTATTTCTATCCAGCCGCTAAGAAGGTTCAGTGCATATGTTTCCGCTTGGTATGCTACTGCGCTACGCTTCCCATGAGGTACATAGTGCTTCTATGGATACTGCTCCAGTTCGTCCTACCATTCGTAGAGCCCAACATAGCGGTGTTCGCACATCTAGGAGGACTTGCTGCTGGAATAGCTTTCGCACCGCTATTCTCTAAGCATAGCAATATCGAGAAGCTTAGGGAGCTGTTCGCTAAAGGACTCTACAGAGGTCCTAGGGTAAGTCTGTGGGAGCTAGGTGTCGGTCTCGGTACATCGGGTCGAGCCATAGTCTTCCTATCGACGGCGGCTCTCGTAGTAGTTTCGATTCTAGCACTCGTTGGAGCACCACTCGTACCTACCAACGGTACCTACGTGTACTCGGTGTACAAGGTCGTGAAAGACGTTGTAGAGTGCAACACTATGCTTAGGTACGAGTGCTGGCACGTCAGCAAGAACATCGAGTACCAATGCACAGCGCTGGTATTGATCCAGGGAAGCTCTTTCAAGATCTTCAGCTCTACATGCACCAAGGGAGTTCTCGCTACGTTGAGTAACGCTGTGCAGAAGCTCTTCGAGAAGCTCACCCTTTCGGATCCAGGTACGCGGATCGTTAAGCTCTTGAGCACTTCTTCGTCGGGAAGCGACTACCACTACACAGTGAGCGGAATCATGAAGTATACGAATCGCGAGCACTACGTCGAGCTCTACGTTGTAGCTAGAGGAGATCCCCGACCCCTAGCCTACGTCCTTCCTATCGCTACCACGCTTCTCTTGATAGGGATCGGCAACGCTCTTCAGAAGCAACGCGAATTCGAAGTGCTGTAGCTCGATTGCTGCTAAGCTTCTTTGCACGAACGAAGGATTCTCGTAGCAATGTATTTTACCGAGCGTTGCATAGCCCAAGCAAAGGATTTGTCGTGAGGCTCGTCTTCATCGGTCCTCCCGGAATCGGTAAGGGTACCTACGCCAAGGCAATATCCCAGAAGTTCGGTATTCCACACATATCTACGGGCGATATCTTTAGGGAAGAAATTGCCAAGGGTACGGAGCTGGGTAGGAAGGTTAGGGAGTACGTTGAGAAGGGTCTTCTCGTACCGGACGAGATCGTGATAGAGGTGGTTAGGCAGAGGCTTAGCCAACCCGACTGTGCCAAGGGTTTCATACTCGATGGCTTTCCGAGGACTTTGAGGCAGGCAGAGGTTCTGGATAGCGAGCTGGGTGGTATCGATCTAGCAATCCTGTTCTACGCACCGCTGGAGGTAATCATCGAGAGGGTTTCGGGTAGGAGGATCTGTCCTAAGTGTGGTGCTATCTACCACATCAAGTTCATGCCTCCCAAGAACGATGAGATCTGCGATAGGTGTGGTACCAAGCTGATCCAGAGGGAAGACGATAAGCCGGAGGTCGTTCGTAGGAGGTACGAAGTGTATCTACAGACGTTCGAACCCGTGATCCGTTACTACCGTGAGAAGGGTAAGCTCGTCGAGATCTTCGCCGGTAGGAGAGCGGAGGAGGTTATCGCCGACGTAGAGAGAGTGCTTCGCGAGAAGGGTCTCGTCAAGGAGTAGCGCTATGCGTATCGATAGAAGGTTGCTGCTGGTAGCTCTGCTAGCATGCATCGTTGCCGCGGTATCGAGCTACATCCACCTACCCAATTCTCCCGTAGCTAACGCTCTGAATAATCCTGGGATCGGTTACAGCGATATCAACACCCTTTTCAGTACCTACATCGGTGGAGGCGATGGTTGGTTCGATAAGGATCTCTACCAGAAGTTTAGGGATGGAACGAAGTTCTGCCCCGCTCCCTACCTCCACTACAAGTTCGAGTATCCACCTCTCGTAGGTCTGCTGTGGTACTCCTCTACGTGTCTAGCTATCCAAACCACGTTTCCTTCGAACTACACATCGCTAGAGTTCAGCAGCTTGGTTCAGCGAGCTATCTACGTCCACTACTACGTGCATGCAGCGGCACTGTCCCTAAGCTTCGTTGCTCTAAGCATCGTGTTGTACCGAACGTGTAGAGATCTAGGGCTTGATTGGAGGAGGAGCCTAGTCTTCGTGTTGCTACCCACGAGCTTCCTCTACCTCGTATACAACTGGGATCCTATCGCAGCTCTCTTCACCTTGCTAGGCGTTGAGAGCTACCGCCGTGGAAAGTATGGTTGGGCTGGTGCATGGCTAGGGCTCGCCGTAGCAACCAAACTCCTTCCGATAGGCGTAGCCTTCGTCCTTCTCTACGAACTGGTTCAGAGGTACCTCAATGGTGACCGCGAACCCCTGACGCGCTTCGTTCCGAGCCTAGCTATCTTGGGGGGAGGACCCTACCTAGCAATGCTCGCGATCTCCGTGGAAGGATTCCGCTCGTTCGTTGAGCATCACGCTTCGTGGTACTGCGAGAACTGTCTATCCCTCGTACTCTTCAGAGACTTCACGAGTCCTCTACACCACGTCTTCTCCATGGTTGCGGTACCGATAGCCCTCATGATCGTCGCCTGCATCGATATCGGGAACGATGCTAGGAAGCTCTACACCGCCAGCTTCCTAGCCATGACAGGAACCATACTGTTCAACTACGTGTTTACACCCCAGATGATGTTCATGATAGCTCCCCTAGCATTGGTAGCGCTACCAACCACGAGGAGCCTCGTCATTTACCTAGTTGCGGATGCCGCGAACTTCGGGATAATGGCTCTGTTCTTCAAGGAGTTGGAGGTGAGGAAGTTGTTGGCTCCGTACCTAGGTATCGAGGTTAGGTGGGGACAATTCGAAGCAGATTCACCCATACAGATGATTGCGTGCGTAAGGAACGTTGCTCTCCTCGTTCTATGGATCTACCTACTGAGCATAGCGATGAGTAGATCGAGCGAAGCATAGCTGGGGGGATCCGCTCTGAACTTCCTCGAGAAGCTGTTGAGCGTGGATGTAGCTGCTCTCCACCGCTTCTTTAAGCAGAGGGAAAGGCTTTCGATGGAACGCATCTCGGTGCCCACGGCTCTGAGGCTCGATGGTGTTGGCTTCGGCAAAGCTTTGAAGGGTTTCGAGAGTCCTAGAGATATCCGCGTCCATAGAGCTCTCGTAGATGCTTGTCGTGTAGCTATGCAGAGGTTTGGAGCTGATTTCTGCTACGTTGTTTCGGACGAGCTGAACATCTTCTTCGTGAAGCGCGAACCTCCCTACGGTGGTAGGATCCTCAAGCTCTGTACCGTGGCAAGCTCCTTGGTATCGAGCGTGGTCTCGCTCGAGCTAGGCAAGAACCTTCTATTCGATGCACGAGTAATCGAGCTGGAGCCCAGCACCGTTGTTGACTACCTTCTGTACAGGATGAGGGTTGGATTCGGAAACTACGTAACGAAGCTCTACCGATTGAAGGTAGCGCCACCAAGGGAAGGAGAACCCCTTGAAAGGTTGTTGAAGGAACTCGAAGCACGGAACCTACTCAGCTTCGATTGGCGTGCTTACGGAACGTGTCTAGCTCTCGAAACCGTGGTTAGGAAAGCTATCGATAGGATTCGCTGTGTTGAGGTAGAGGTTGTTAGGAGGAGGATCGTAGAGATCTCGGATCCATCGAAATGCGTAGAGAAGCTCATCGAGACAACGACTAGGGCCGATGATGAGCCTCTCCCCTCAACCGAGCGATGAAGAAGGCAAACCCGTGCTGAGGTTCTTCGCAAACCCTCGACCGTGATAACATAAAGGCTCGTCTACACGAACGTTTACTGGGTTCGGCGAGGAGTATGGTTAAGCGTGTTAAGGTAGGTAAGCTAGTTATTAAGCGTGTCATCGGTAAGATCGTTCGGGTAGACATGAGCTATGGGGATATTCTTAAGACTGCATCTAAAGAGCTTGAGGAACAACGTTGAGAAAACGTTGTTGGAGTTGTTAACACGGGTTTCAGAAGCGAGGGACCGGATCTATCCATACCCATCGACCTAGCTGAAGAGCTTGGGCTCTACCCACCACCTACGGATTCCTACGAGATAGAGATCGAAGGAGCTACGGGTAGAAGCATCGTTCACATGGTTCCGAGAGCCGTCGTGGTTCGAGTCGTTGCGGAGGATAGGTGTAGCCGCGATGTGGTTGCGAACGTCATTATCAATCCTCTAGATGAAGAGGTTCTGATAAGCGATTACCTAGCCGAAGAGCTCGGCATCCAGATCCTCTACCCAAGGAGAGGCATATGGAGGTTCGTAGACGATGAACCGAACCGTTTCCGCGAAAGCTTCAAGCCTTAGAACCCGCGATCTCGTCGCTAAAAATGCGCTACCTACGAATGAATGTCCTCGCACCGGATCCGTCTCAACGTTAGATCTTCTCGTCCTTGAGGACCTCCAGCACGATGGCTGGGCAAACCCTCTTGACTCCGGGTAGCTTCGAGATCTCGCTATGTATCTTGCCAAGCTCTTCGCTATCCCTAGCCCAGATCACGGTCATTATCGAGTGGTCTCCCGAGGTTATGGCTACGAACCTAACGTTGTCCATGCTCCTCAGCTTCTCAACCACTTCGAAGAGATGCTGTGGCTCTACATCGATCCCCGTCATCGATACTAGGTTGAAGCCGAGCTTCTTCGGATCTATCTCGATGGTGTAGCCCTTTATGATCCCCATCTGCTCGAGTTTCCGGATTCTCTTGATCACGGCAACGTCGCTCAAACCGATTTCCTTAGCTATCTCGCTGTAGGGAGTCCTAGCGTTGGTTGCTAATATCCTCAGTATCCTGATATCCTTCTCGTCTAGCCCCGAAACCCTGTCTAGGATCCCGATGGTTGGCACCCACGGCTCTGCTCTCTAGAGGGCTTTCTAAATACCTTGAACACCCCCACCATAGCTCCTTCATCGAGTTCGTAGACTTCGCTGAGAACGTTCTCTACACCCATATCTTTCAGAACGTAGCTGAGATCCTCGATCCAGTCGATAACTCCGCATGTATGGCGGAAGGGTCCCACGAACATTACTACGATCCTATCGTTCGAAACATCGATGGGTTGCGCAACGGCTTCGGGTGCATGGAAACGGTTGTAGGTATCGACTGCTTTCCTAACCAGCTCGCGTAGCTCCACGAACTACTCCACCCGTATCTCCTTCCTAACTTCCCACACACCGTGCTGGTTGCAGTACGCAAGCACGTAGAGGCATCCGTTCCTAGACAGCTTCATCCTAAGCACGATCTCGGGCTCTACGAAGCCTGGCTCCATCGTGATCCTAGCTACGTGGATCGGGTTGAATTTCCTACCCTCTTCGTAGAGATAGACGTCGATCCACCTAATCGAGTGCTCCACGGTATTGGGGTGAGGACCTACCGAGATCCTTACCTCGAACACCTCGTTGGCACGAACCTTGTCTGGAGCAACGATCTTCGGAGCGTGGCTCTCGACCTTGGAGACGGCTTCTCCCGAAACCTTCTCTCGAGAGTAGATCAGATCTCCGAAGCTCTTCAAGAGCTCTCACCGCATCTTTTCAACGCTCCTAACCTTAAATATCTAGATGATCTAATCGCTGCGTGAAGGATTTCGAAAAGTTTATATAGATGCTACGCGTAGACTCCTCTCGGTGGACTGCATGCCTATCCAGATCCCAGCTATAGGGGAGAGATTCCCGGAGCTAACCGTGCAGACGACCCATGGAGTCAAGAAGCTTCCCGACGATTATCGCGGTAAGTGGTTCGTTCTGTTCAGCCACCCAGCAGACTTCACGCCGGTGTGCACGACGGAGTTCATCGCTTTCGCTAAGAGGTACGAAGAGTTCAGGAAGCTCAACGCTGAGCTGATCGGGCTTAGCGTGGATAGCACGTTTAGCCACATCAAGTGGATCGAGTGGATAAAGGAGAAGTTCGGTATCGAGATACCGTTCCCAGTAATAGCGGATCCACGAGGAGAGGTAGCTACGAAGCTAGGCATGCTCCACGCACAGTCGAGGACACACACCGTTAGAGCGGTCTTCATAGTCGATCCCAACGGAATCGTTAGAGCAGTGCTGTACTACCCACAAGAGATCGGTAGGCTCGTCGACGAGATCCTCAGGTTGCTGAAAGCTCTTCAGGTAGCGGATAAGTACGGCGTTGCTCTACCGGCTAACTGGCCAAACAATGAGTTGATCGGTGAGCGCGCCATCGTTCCTCCCGCCACCACGATCCAGGAAGCTAAGGAGAGATTGCAGAAGTATCAGTGCTACGATTGGTGGTTCTGCCATAGAGAGATTCCTAGGGAGGAAGCAGAGGAAGCTAGGAAGTTCCTAAGCCGTGTCTCTGGATCTAGCTAACCTCTTTTTCGTTTCCCCAAGCCTTTAGGTGATGATCTTGCCCCGCACGTACGTAGAGAAGGTTTCGAGGGATCTCTACCTCCTACGCGTAGACGATGACGAGATAAAGTTCTTCGAAGGTTTGTGGAGCATTCCCGAGGGAATTACGTACAACGCCTACGTTCTCGCAACCGAGGAAGGTGCCGTGGTCTTCGATACGTGGAGGAATAGGTATTCGAACCTATTCGTGGAGTGCCTTAGGAAGGTAGTGGATCCGAAGGATGTTAGGTACGTAGTTGTGCACCACATGGAACCCGATCACAGCGGTTCGCTACCCAAGCTCCTAGGTATCGTAGGCGTTGATAGGGTCGAAATCCTTGGGCACCCCATGGCTGGATCGATGATTAGATCGTTCTACGGAATCGATGCTAGGTTTCGACCGGTTAAGGATCTCGAAGCGTTGAGGATCGGGCGCTACACCATTAGATTCATACATACACCCTGGCTACACTGGCCCGAGACCATCATGAGCTTCGTCGAAGAGCTCGGAGCGTTGCTTTCGTGCGATGCTTTCGGTGGGTACTCCATACCTAGCACGCTCTTCGACGACGATCTCGATGATATTGAGGAGTACCTCGAGTTCGTGAGGAAGTACATAGTTACCGTCATAGGGTTCTACAGACCGTTCATAGCTAAGAACATCGATAAGATTAGGTCGCTGAACCTAGATGTGAAGATCGTGGCTCCTTCCCACGGAGTGGTGTGGCGTCGAGATCCGTCCCGGATCGTGGACTACTACTACAGAGCGTCTAGGGGCGAGATCGTCGATCCGAAGAAGATCACCGTGATCTACAGCTCCATGTACGGTTTCCTCGAAGAAGCTGTGTCGAAGATCGTCGATGCTCTCCGAAGCAAGGGGTTCCGAGTAGCTATCCATAGATTCGTTGAGTCGGAACACGCATCGCTTGGAAACGCTTTGAGCGATGCATTCGATTCCTCGCTGTTGATACTAGGGATCTCTACCTACGAGGGCGGGATCTTCCCCTTGATGAAGATGGTGCTCGACGCGCTGGGTAAGAAGGTGACGGTGCCGAAGAGAGTCGTGGTCCTCGCATCCTATGGATGGGGTAGCCCTAGGAACGTTCTAGAGAAGATGGTTAGGGATGCTGGTCACGAGGTTGTGGAGGTGATCGATTTCCGTGGACGTGCATCGAGCGAAGTGATCGAGAGAGTGCTGTCCCTCGTAGAGAGGTACGTTGCTTAGCTCGACGAGATCCGATCTACGCGGTCGAGTAAGATAAAAGCGGGGTTCGCAAACTCTTTTTCTCGGGAAGGTGCTTCGGATGAGCTACGCGTTCTTCGAGAACCTTACTCAGTGGGTCGAGATGCAGAAGAAGATGAAGAACACTTTCGAAAGTCTCTACGAAGAGGTGAAGAAAGGTGATAGGCTCGATCTCATCCTAGCGACTCGCGCTGCGTTTCAACACATGATAAAGACGTTGAAGGCTTTCGACAACTGGTTGCAGGATCCGTTGATTCTTAGCCACATGCCTAGGGAGTACCTCGAAGAGGTTTGGGAGGTTACGTACAGGATCCTCATGCTGTTGCTGGATCTAGACATCAAGCATACCTCGGCGTTCCGAGACCACTTAGAGAAGCTTCAGAAGGAGGGGAAGATCAATCCCTTGCTAGCCTCCGGACTCGCATCGCATGGAAGGGAGGGTAGGAGGGAGAGGGAAGAGATTACGCTCTCCATGTAGCTCCTTTTCTACGTCTTCGCAGCTTTCTTTCCGTACACATAGCTACTGCTCAAATTCTCTGCACAACCAAGCTTCTGATCGTAGAGGAGCGTAGCGATGTACGTCTTGGTAGTGGGAGGTCCGTGCACGGGTAAGACAACGTTGGTTAGAAACCTGTTCCGAGCCTTGACGAGGATGGGGATAGCTACCTACGTCATCGTGGACTGGGCGCGGATCTTGATCAAGGCTACGAACCTCGTAGGGAAGTCTATGGGTAGGGTAGAGTTCGAGACTAGGATCGTCGAGCTATACCTAGAGGATTGGAGGCGTGCGAAGAGGTTGGGTCCAAGGATCGTTCTATGCGATGGTGGTCCCATAGCATCGATAGCGTACTGTAGGCTCGATGGTGTGGAGCTTCCTAGGGACGTTGTGTCGAAGCTCCTAGACCATGCTAGGGAGGTGGATCTAGTCGTAGCAACGACGCTGGTCGACGACTACGAGACGGATGATGAGCGTAGAGAGGATCCGGGGAAAGCACGTGAACTGCATAGAGCTATCGTAGAGCTTCACCGCGATCTCTTCCCCGGTAGGTTCCTTCAGCTAGATACCTTCGATCCTCGTAGGAGAACCGAGATCGTTCTCGAGAGGATCCTCGAAGATCTTCGAGGATTTCGATAGCCAAGGATTTTAGGGGTGGTTGGTGGGGTACTGCGTGGTTGGTGCCATGAATAGAGTTCTGAGGCTTAGGCTTGGCTACGTCGTTGGCAAGGTCGTGGACGTTAGCGTGCTCGATGCCGTGGATCTAGAGATCCTTAGGTTCGTAGCTGAGAAGTACGGCGGTTCGGCGCCCCTCGACGAAGTTCGTGCGATAGCCGTGCTAGGCGCGTTGGCTCCTAGATGGAGAGAGTTCCTAGCGTTGCCGCCACAGATACTGGATCTCGTTCCACAGGATCTTCTCAACACGTTGGCTGCTTCGATGGGTGGGAAAGAGCTGGAGCTAAGGCTTAGGAAACTCGAGGCTCTGGGTCTCGTGGTTCAGGAGAAGGGTGTTGATGGTGAGCAGAGGATCGTTTTGACGGAGATCGGTAGGGAGGTAGCTTCGATGAAACCCATCGATCTCGTTAGGTCTCCCGATCCATGGAGGGAATTCTTTGAGCGCTGGGTTGCTCCGATCGAGAGGGAGGAATACTTGTTGATGCCAGGCGAGAGAATCGTTGTTCAGACGATGGAGAGCATCGAGCTCGATAGCGATGAGCTTCTGCTGCTGGTACCTAGCTCGAGGATCGGAATCGTTGGGATCGATATCGCTACCCGTCTAATCGAGGGTCCTAGGATCGGTAGACTGGATCTAGTTCTCGTCGGTGGCTACGTACCTACGGTGATCGGTCGAGGTATGGAGATCGCGGTAGGGTTCGTGGTGGAGAGCCGTGGAGGTAGTTCTGATACACGTAGGGTACGTAGCTAGGGATAAGCTCGATACCTTCGCAAAGCTTGGGTACCGATGCCTTCCACTCCCAACGATGTGCGATGCTCGCTACCTACTAGAGAAGCTAGCGTATCTAGGCGGCGTCGAGAAGGTTGGGGATCGCTACGTTGTTCGAAGACTTCTAGACGAGGATCTGGTTCTGAACGATCTTCCCGAGATACGTAGAGAGGTAGAGGAGCTTCGTAGACATGGATGCGGAAGGGTTTCGATCAGCGTTGCGAGCTTCATGGATCTAGCCAACGAGATCTGGATCGAGAATCGTAGACTCGTTGAGAACCCGGGACACTGCTCGGCTGTGATACCCTTCGCACGATCCGTAGTCGAGACCATTGCTCGTAGCGGTATCGAGATGCTCGTAGTCGTGGATCGAATGCTTTCCACGATAGCGAAGAGCTACGAACTCGACTACGGATACAAACGTATGTACGTAGAGGAAGCCTACAGCTACATCCTCGAACCCTTCAACGAGATCGTAGCCGTGTACCTACCCGGTAAACCAAGCGAACTAGCTATCGAGATACTGTGCAGCGTACCCGAGATCGATCTTCTGATCCTCGACGCTAGCTACGCTACGAAGATCCTCGATACCTACGTAGAGAACGTTTTGAAGGAATCGAGGAAGGGGCTCGTCATGGCTCTCGATGATAGATCCAAGGATCTTCGTAGACTCGTAGACACGTTCCTAGACCACGGCGTTGTAAAGGGTTTCGCAACCGTAGCCCTAGAACCAAGCACATCGATAGATAGCTTCCTAGCAACGATCGAGAAGCTGGTGAAGAGCCTAGAAATCGCGTAGAGAATCCCGCAGCACACCATCCTATCCACGATGAACAGCATCGATGTTGATCGAGTACACGAACTAGCTCCCTAAGAAATCGCTAGGCCTGTAGCTATGCTCCTCGCGGCGTCTCCGTGAAGCAATTCGACGATTCGTACCTCAACGAAACACAAGGTTTATACCTATAAACGCATCGAGCTAGGAAAGGGTGTCTGGAGTGAGTTCTAGCTACAGATTCTATTCGCGGTACCTAGTCTCGCTACTGCTATGCTTAGCCGTGGTCGTCGGTACGCTAACGATATGCATGCTCGGTAACGCTATCACGATCCTCGCTACCGTTGCAAGAGACAAGATTAGCTTTAGCGCTGGCGTAGCCTACGTAGACTACGTCAAGGCTGTTCCCGGTATAAACATCGTCGATACCCACGGCAATCGCCTGCAATCCATCGTAGGTATATACGCTGCAATGCCCTACGCAAGGATCGAACGTCTAGGAGTTACATCGATTGACGACAGCCTCAAGCTCGCTAAGATCCTCGATAAGCTTAGGAACTACGTGCTTCCGGCATGGAGAAGGCATGTAGGGAACGTATCAGGGCTCTCCATAGCTCTATGGATCTTTGCATCGATCGACAAGGTCAAGGGCAAGATCCTCGAAGAGTACGATACCTTCGTTTCGGTACCCATCAAGCTAGGATACGTAGAAAAGGGTTATAGTCCAAGGATAACGATAGTCGTGGATCTATCCAAGATCAAGCCGCGAATCATCAACGTATCCCAAATCATGTCGAAGAACACTATGTGTAGAAAAATCGGTAAACACAATCTTAGGATATCTCAGGAAGATGTGGGATGCGAAAACTATGGACTTTACTGCAAATGCGTCTTCTGGGATCTAGAGGAGAGCTATTATCACACAGACAACGAAGATATACCGCTACTCATAGTGAGGAACGACTGGACCGACTCCAATGACTATCCGGAGGATGTAGCGTTCATCGATACGTGGATCGTATTCGATTATCGTAAGCTCGAGAAACTCTACCTCTATGCAAGTGCAAAGGATGTAAACGTTGGTGAGATACAGCTCGTTCTATGGAGTTCCTACAATGCTGTATACATCGATTTCACGGAAGGTTTCGCGAACTCTAGGTACCTAGGTACGAAACCTTCCTTCTTAGATGACGCTATTATTGCGATCGTAGCTAAGGGTTCGCTAGACTTTGGAGTGATTACTAAGTACGAATCTATATGTCCATTGCCGTGTCCATGCGACGATGAAGACCTCTACTTCCCGACAGAGACGTTCAACGGTACCATTATGGAGATC
>JAMOOB010000093.1 GCA_027066265.1 Desulfurococcales archaeon | reverse complement strand
ACTTAACCCGTTCACGGTCGATTCCTTTACTCGGCGCAAACCTATGATCCTAGACCGTGGGAACCCATCGATGGAGCTATGGTGGACGTGGTCGATGTGCTAAGGTTGCTGGAGCTGGTAAGTGCTTCGATGGTTACGATCTACGCAGTGTACTACATCGTTCATAGCTACGTGTACTGGTACCTACGTCTATCCATGCGTAGGAACATCGATACGAATCCTTCGAGGGAGCCTAGGGTAGCGATCGTGGTTCCGATATACAACGACCCGGCAGCTCTCGAGACCCTTCCATACCTCTACCGGCTTAGGTACCGCAACCTCGTGATCGTTGTGGTGGATGATAGTAGCGATGAATCTCTTTCGCAGAGACTCGTAGATCTAGCAACTCGTTTAGCTAGGGAGAACGGTATCCAGACCCTGTACCTTCGTAGGAAGCATAGGTATGGATACAAAGCTGGAGCACTCAACACTGCGATAAGCGAGCTCCGTAGGCTGGGCGTAGAGTACGTACTGATCCTCGATGCTGATCACATCCTTACGGATCGTACGCTCAGGGTACTGGTTGCAAAGGCTATGGAGGGCTACGACATTGTTCAGGGCTACCAGAGGCACGTCATGGGTAGGAAGACTCTGATCTACGATCTCTACCGAGCTTCGCAGGGAGGAGCCATAGCGCTCCTACGTTCTCGTGCATACCTGAACCTGTTCCCCATATTCTACGGTTCTACGGCTCTGATAAGGCTGGACGTACTCGAAGACGTTTCGTTTAGACCGTGGTGCATAGCGGAAGACTTCGCGTTTACCGTAGACTACGCTGTTCGTAGATGCTGTCTAAGGATAGCTGTGGTCGAGGATGCCTACAGCTACGCTTCGGTACCCGAAAACCTTCGATCCCTCGTAAAGCAGCAGATTAGGTGGAGTGCTGGAACGATAAGGGTTTTCCTAGATACGTTCCGGGACGTGATACGGTCGCAATGCCTTGGGCTAGCTAGGAAGATCGACTACGTTCTGCAGGGACTATTCTTTACCCAGGGTCTGTGGATACTCATGCATCAGTTCGTTATGGGTACCTACCTAGCGCTAGGCATCAACCCCTCCCCAGCATCGGTGGTTCTACTCGTTCTCTGGGCGCTGGGACTAGAATCCATTCTATTCACGGGTGCGTTGATCGAGGGTTTCGATCGTGGACGAACCTTGAAGACGTTGATCGTAGCCCTCCTACTTATAAACTTCTTCGCCTTGATACACACCTACGGAACGATCCTAGGCTTGGTCAAGAGAAAGCTACGCTTCGAGGCGACCCGATCATGCGTACCCGTAGGGTGATGCTCGTAGCTGTACTCAGCGTGCTAGCCGTAGCTATGCATCCATTCGTAGTCACGCTCCTCGTCTACGCAGCACTCAAAACGTATGGAATCGACGTAGAGCTACTCGATGCTCGCCGGATCTTTAGGCTTGATGGAGTGCTCTTCAACATATCTTCGCTATGCACCCTAACCCCACAGCTAGGCCTTGCTCTGATAGTACCCGTCCTCCTCTCATCGATCTCGTTGAGGAGAGCGATTAGCTTAGCCATAGCGAGCTACGGCATCGTAACGGCGTTGGCGTGCGCAAGGATATTCATCGTTGTTGCGAGTTACCCCCACGTACCATCACCGCTAAGCGAGCTGACGACAGTCGTAGGCGTTCTAAGCCTATCCATAGCCTTCGTAAACATCCTATCGCTACACGACGTACTCAGCAACAAGCTACGCATATAGAGCTATGCATTGCCTAGCAAGTGAAGGGATTGCCGACGGAGAACAGGTTTTTCTCCTCGACGCGTCTTCCAAGGGATTCAACTCGAAGCATAGATACATCTACGTAGATAGATAGGAAGGAGGCTCTGAACATGGCTAACCTCTACGCTTCGTTCTCGTCATTGCTACGAGCACGATGGTGGCTACGGCTATGAGCGTAGCCATGACTACGATCGTGAAGTTCGTAGAGGGAACTCTCCTCGCAGAGCTACTCGTAGAGCTAGCGATGGTGATGCTAGTAGTGCTTCCCTTCAGAAGCTTCGTGATGTCGAATACGTAGAGAGCTCGATTAGCAACGGCTAGTAGGTACTTATCGCCGATCTTCTTCAGATCGATGTCGTTGACCGAACACCCTAGAGAACCGCGTTTAACTACATCGAGCTTCTCATCGATGTATAGAACCGTTCCATTGCGGAACACGGCAAGGATCCTCGATCCGATGGATTCGATGAGCGATGCGATGTACTTCGGTTCTCCAACAACTACGAACTTCGTGTTCATCAACGAACCGTTTAGACTCACCAACGCTAGGTACGTACCAAGGCGTTCGAACACCGTGTAGAGAGTATCGTTCCCTAGCACAGCTTTCACGATTACGAAGGGCTTGATAGCTACGTACATAGCGTTCCTCGAGGAATCGATGCTACACCACTCAACGAATGCAATGGATTCGTTCTCGAAGGTAACGTTCGCGAGGTTGGAGAGGTATCCACGTCTAAGATCCTCAGTTACCCGCTCAATAACCACATCGATCTCCCTACCCACCGCTTCGAGGATCTTCGAAGTAGCGTTGCTTACATCAACGAGCTTCGTCTTGCCATGGAGATCCAGGATCGCGACCACGTTCCTCCACGAACCGTTCACATCGATCAGTAGATGCACAGTTACCCGCGATCCATCTACGCATGCAGTGGTAGGCAATACGAAGTTCGTTCCCTCGATAGGTAGATCAACCTCAGCGATCTTCTCGAATCCTCTAGCCGTAGCCTTGAATAGGTAGAGCCTCCAAGTACCTACGTAGTTGATCACAGGCATGGGTACGCCGTGAGCGAAACGAATCATTCTCACGTACCTAGAATCGTCGTAGAGAGCTCTACGAACATCGTAGAGCTCGGTAGAGGTTAGCAACGAACTACGTTCATCCTCGAGAGCTAGCGCAATGCCTTCAATCTTCGTCAATCCGTTCGTCACCACGTTGAGAACCTTTCCCTCGAAGGAAGCTACGCGTTCATCGTCTAGCCATACCGGGTTCATCAACGGTGTTCTGTGGAACGTAGCGAGTGGATGAATCTCTCC
>JAMOOB010000092.1 GCA_027066265.1 Desulfurococcales archaeon | reverse complement strand
GTGTTACCACGATGGCTTTCGGAATGATGTTTTGCACGAGACCGAGTTCCTGGAGGAGCGCCAAGATTCGACCTTTCGAAATGGGAACGGATGTCGAGGTCATGGTCTCAGCCAGTATGTAGCACCTACTACACGAAGAAGAGGGAGAGAAAGGAGGTTAGGATCGAGGCTGTTCCTCGAGCTCTTTCATCAATGCTTCTATCCTCGAAACGCTTTTGATAGCTTCGACGGTTCTGCAGATACCCCCGACTTGCTGCATCAATTCGAAGAATTTCGATACTAGCCTCGACGCGTGTTCGAGTCTACTGTTGAGCTTCTTCTCTACTCCTTGCATAATTATGTCTAGGTTTCGCAGGATCGTTAGCAACGCTGATAGGGTTTGCTGGCAATAATAGTCGAGCTCGAAGCTCCTATCAACGGTAACTCTGCACGATTTGCTAAAGAATAGAGTCGTTGCGAGGAAGTTCTCGTGGCGCAACACTATCTTCATCCTGTCACCATCCCACGCAACATCGATGCACTCGACGTGATTCTCGCGTTCCTCGATCTCCAGCCAATACTTTACCTCTACCAAAACCATTCGCTGCTCTATCGGTACCGGTGAAATCCATCGCAGAATCTCCAGAAATCTCCAGATGTCGTCGATAACAATCGGCAGAACAGCATTGAGCTCTCCCAGAACGGCTGTTACGCTACGATGATAAGCATCGACGAGTTGTTGCAACCTCTGAGAAATAGAGATAGAGATAGAGACGGAGGTCATGATCCCACCAGTATGTAGTACCAACTACCGAGCTATAAAAACATTTTGATAGGGAATCGATCAGAAGAATCGACTAATCTTCGGACTCTTCATGCCGTAACGCTTCTAGTGTCGATCGTAGCGATATCGTTTGCATTGCGCCAGACGGTTCTCGCGATGGTAATAGCTTCAGCAACTCGTCTACGTTGATCAGAACCGAACGCATCTTCGATAGCATATCAAGGCTTGGACGAGCGTAGCGCTTCCATAGTTCGAGGCGGTATAGGTACGTTGCTCCGCATAGGTAGAGAGATACGTGGTCGAAGTTGTCGACGACCGAGACCTCGTTGATGTCTCGCACCTCTATTCTCGGGGTTTCGTTGATTATGTAGTCGGGGAGCAACACTATTGTTAATCGCATCCACGTTGTTATGGGGTTGTACAGCGTTGCATACTTGTGTAGCTCGAGAAGGAATTTTTGCACGGCTTCGAACGCTACGCTGTATACCGGCATCAATTCCGAGGTTAACTTCGCGATTGTAGCTTTCGCGTCGCATTCTTGTAATTCCTGTAATCGTAGTCGTCGCGAAAGCGTTCGTAACACACGTTTCAAATTCTCGATGCTATCTTCGTACATCAATTCTTGCAACAGTGCTGAAACCCTGTCCATACTATCACGCGTCGCATTCCAGCTCTTCTAGCTCTTTCTTGAGTGCCCATACTCGGTTGGCTGGAATCGGTTTTCCAAAGTCGAGATCGAGTTCGGGCTTGTTACATAGATTCAGTGTAAGGGTTGCCAAGCGACAAACCGTATCTCGTGCTCGGCGAACCCTTTGCTCTAGCAGTGCTCGGAACCTCTCTGCGATCCTGTCGTAGTTCGCGATCACGAACAGCATTGTTTTCAACGTTGCTGACCGCGATAGCTCTAGCGATTCATCGACTTCGAGACCTAGCCCCCTCGCATCGAACCACAATATCTGCAATCCTCGCTCCTGGGATTCGAGACGGATAGTTATGTACGGATCAGCATCGTAGTTAACATCGATGTAATACACGTAATCCCATCTCTGATCGACCACGAAGTCTTTCGTAATCTCAAAGAACAGCATATTGTCGTTGATGGGTATCCTGTCGAAGGGTATCAGCACCTCCAGCGTATCCTTCACGAACTCGTGAAGCTTGCTGAGAACAGGTAGAGACAACAACTTTAGCAAACTACCTCTGTAACGCTCGTAGAGCTTTCTAATAGCAACCAGGTCAAGGTTCGAAGACACGATCCCAGCCATACGAACTCAAATAGAGAGCTCTTCCTTCACCGCCTCGATCCTGCTCTTCTTCGGTTGATACATCTCTCTGAGTTGTTGCAGGAACACTTCATCATTGCAGAACTCTTCCGCTAGTCTTAGATATCGCTCCAGTTGCTGTCTTCTTTCGTCGTAGTTGATGCGCTTTCGCTGTAACGCTTTCCTGAAGTCCTCCATCGTTACGACAGCTTGTTCTGCGAGCTTCTTGATCTTGGAATCGAGGCTTCCGCTCTTCACTAGCTTCAGCAACTCCATTTCATCGTCTATCCTCTTCCCGGTCGCCTCCTCGATGTAGCGCTCGTTCGCTATCGATGCCGCTGTCACCACAAGCTCTTCGAGCTCTCCACAGTTCCAAAGCTCGGTTCGTTCAGCAATCTCCCAGAGATCCACGTCCTCTGCCAACGGCACCTTTTTGACTACCTGTGTATGTACCTTCAGGATCTCGTACCTCGCCTCGAGATCGGGGTACAATATCGGTATTATGTAGTCGAACCTACCAACTCTTCTGAACGCCTCATCCAGATCTTCTGGGCGGTTGGTGGCACCGATCACGATGGTCTTGCGCTTTGGATCTCCTAGCCACTGTAGCAAGACGCCGAAAGCTCTTCGGGACTCTTCGTGCTCCGTGATGTGTCCGCGTCTCCCTAGCTGGTCGATCTCGTCGATGAACAGCACACACGGTGCAATTCTTTCCGTTAGCTCGATGATCCGCTTGACGTTCTTTGTGGTCTCGCCATACCATTTGCTAACGATGTTTGCAGCACTAACTCTTAGGAATGGTAGGTTCAGCTCCTTTGCTAGAGCCATGGCTAGCCATGTCTTACCTGTACCGGGCGGTCCGAAGAAGAGGATTCCTCTTGGTGGTCGAAGCCCTAGCCTCTTTGTGAGCTCCTGGAATCTCAGTGGAATGATCAGCCTTCTGATGAGGAAGCTCTTTACAGCTCGATATCCTCCGACTGCCTCAAATCCATGCTCTGGCTCGACTATCTCGACGAGCTCGGATTTCCTGATTAGATCGTACTTGTAATCCGTTATTATCTTCGTATCTAG
>JAMOOB010000091.1 GCA_027066265.1 Desulfurococcales archaeon | reverse complement strand
TGAAGTGCTTGCATCGTTCCACGTACTTGAAGCTCTGGGAATAATTGAGGTAGTCTACGTCCGAGGCAACTACAAGCTGTATAAGTTAACGCCTACGGGAGAAGAATTATTGAAAGCGTTGAGTAGTGGAAAAGCTTTCACGCTTCGAATAGAGATCGTCGAGGAACCCGAAACAGTGCCATCATCGGTAAGCGGGGTAGAGGTAGCATCCATCGAAGCATCGTAGATTAAGACGTGATCGAACTTCTATTTTCTAGGTGGATACATGGGTAGTGTTGTAGCGAGAACCTTCGAACTAGTTCTTCGAGTACTAGGAATACCGAGCGTAGTGATATCATCGAAGATGTTTAAGTACATACCGAGAGAATTCAGAAGATCTTCGTATAGCCTCGTGCACTACCTAACGAACACGCTTCTTTCAGGTCGGGCTCTTCTATGTCGAGGATCCTTCGAAGGAATTCTAGCGGGTCGCATCGGCGAGTTAAAACTGTTGCTAGACATACGCAAGGTCTGGAAAAGCGATTATGCAATAGTTCACCGAAGTGAAAAGGATGCCTGTCGCGAGATTTTGAACAAAGAGTTTGAGACAGTGTTTCTCGAAGCATACTCTCCAACACCGTTGATAGCGATAGACTTCTCGTTGTGGGAACTACACAGCGAGAAGGAAAGCAATGAATTGCTGGTGCAGCTCGTAGCATTGCTGAACACTGTACGAAGATATCTAACGGATCTAAACGTTGCATTCGTATCGATGCCTATAGAGCTTGAGCGAAGGCTTCGAACGATCGTCGAGCATCGGGCATGGATTGTGGAAAGCGTGAATGATGTAATGAGGCTTCTAGGTAGTAAGTTCCACGAAGGGATCGTACTAGATCCTTACGCTGAGGAGAGGCTCGACGAACATGTAGTGCGTGGTAGCAGCATGTGGGTGCTAGGAGGTGTTGTCGACGATGAGTATCCTCGACCCTATGCAACGTATACCATACACAAGCTATTCTATCGCGAACTACCTCGTAGAGTTCTAATGTTTCAGGGATCTGTTGTTGGTGTGCCCAATAGGATAAACAAAGTAGTGGAGGTACTGTTGATGACTAGATTCGATGGGATATCGCTTGAAGAAGCGATTTTGAGATGTATGAGTACTCAGGATCGTATAGTGAGGCTCATGCATGAGATTCAGCGAAGGTTCGGGAAGACTAGAAAAGTCTCTATGCAGATCGTGAAGGAGCTTGCGAAAACGTTCGGACTCAGCGATAGTGCTATAGATCTTGTTAGGAAGAAGATGCCTCACTTCGAGTTCCTATAGACTCTAGATTAGGTGGTGGTACGTAGAACGGGATTTTGCCATTCAGATAGTCTCGTATGATTGCACGAGCTGCTTCATCGATATTGGGTTCTCGAGTAGTTTTGTAGATCCAACCCCTTCGTAAAGCTAGCTCTTCCAATATCTTTACGGGATCCTTTGTACGGATGCGATAAGTGAATTCGAAAGCTCGTGGATGGAATTCGAGTATCCTCTCAATCAGTTTCACAGCTACCTTCACAGGTTCTGGAATGCTTTCGATGGGACCTCTCCTTATGACGAGCTCGATATCGTCGGATTCCGTAGGGGGTATGATTCCCGGCGTATCTATGATGTAGAGATCCTCGCCAATTCTATACAGCTGTGTTGCCTTGGTGTATCCCGGGGATCCGGGGTAGGGACTTGTAGGAGCGGAATCCTTACCTTTCAAAGCGTTTATTATCGATGATTTGCCTACCTTAGGGTATCCTACTATCGCTAGCACTGCTGGTCGAAACGTGATGAGTTCGTTGATTGCTTTCCTAAGTTTACGAGTTCCAAATCGTTTCGTCGCTGATACGAATACCGTTTTGTATCCCTCGGAACGGAAATACTTTGCCCATCCTTTGCTAACCCATAGAGGTACGAGATCGCACTTGTTTAGTACGACTATGAGTTCCTTCCCGAGCTCTCTAGCCATACGCTCAGTACGTTTGCTAAACGTAGCGAGCGGGTTACGTATGTCAACGACGCTGAGGACCACGTCGGCGCGTGCAACGACGTCTCTAAGCTTTTGCCAGCTTATCAACTGCATAACTATTCAACCGAGAACGAGAAGTGTTTCCCAACCTATAAGTCGGTGTATGGAGATGTGGTGGGCCCGGGGGGATTTGAACCCCCGACCTACGGGTCTCCCCGGCCTCCACGCTCCAGCTCGCTCTCATCCCCAGAGGGTCGACAGACCCGTAGCGCTGGAGCCCGCCGCTCTACCTGGCTGAGCTACGGGCCCACCAGCTGTCATCCACTGTATGACAGAGAATGCGGAGGTTATTAAGCTTTGGAAGTGTATTTAGTTGAATGACGAGCAAACCCCAATACCTTACATTCCACGAGTCCAGTACTCGAACCTCTGTCTCCTCTTTATCTGGGCCATCACGCGGTCTAGGTACCTATACACCGTAGAATGTTGACGTCCCTCTATCAACATCATTATCGCTTCTCGTGCCGCGTTTGCGGATTCGTAGTCTCCTATTATAGCGACGTAGTCGTCGTATACGGAGATGTATACGCCGCTCATTTCCTCGATATTCTTTCTAGCACGACCTTGTTCACCTATGATTCTTCCTTTGACGCGTTGTAGATGGTGTGGTACGGGCTTCACGTACTGTTTGAGATCGATAACTATCAGAACCTGATCCTCGTCAAGTACTCGAGCAGCTCGTTCTGGCGAGAATCCGTAGGCGATAGCGCGTACGAAGTCTTGTGCTTTCATCAGGTCTAGGGGGGTAGTTGTGGGGGAAGCGGGCTCTATTACAACGGTACAGTTAGTCGTATCGACGGTGATACGCGTCTTTGTTCGTTCCATCACCATTTTAAGAACTTCTCCTCCTTTACCTATCAATACCCCTATCCTATCGGGAGGCACCTT
Organism: Desulfurococcales archaeon; assembly: GCA_027066265.1. Lineage (GTDB taxonomy): Archaea > Thermoproteota > Thermoprotei_A > Sulfolobales > Ignisphaeraceae > JAADCV01. The sequence goes on along the minus strand of JAMOOB010000091.1, from coordinate 13,117 downwards.
TACGTAGAGTCTCGTAACACCAGGTATTAGGTAGGGTCTAACGGACGTTGGAGTGGATTGCTCAGCTGAACTTCGTTGCTCGCCGGTCTTACCTTCCTGCTTCGAGGAGATTTCGTGGCTACTCATATTCGCGCCCCTCTTCACCTTCTACAACGTCCTTATAGATCTCATCGGGGCTTGGTATATCTAAACCTACGTCTTCTCGAAAGAACCTAACAATGTTGTAGATATCTCTGTAGAGAAATCCTTGTGCATTAGGGTGATCTAGCCTTACAGCTTGACTCACATCGATGATGTAGGGTTCGTCGTTCCAGACCATTATGTTGTACTCGCTCAGATCCGCATGAACTAAGCCGGCTCGCCAGTACATTCGCTTGATCTGATCAACTATCTTCCAAAACAACTTCTCTGCAAAGTCTTCCGTTAGAGAACCTGCTTCATACAACTCTTTTAGTAATGGAGCACGCACACCTTCTCGACCTACGAACTCCATGACGAGGATGTTCTGATACCAGCACACGGGCTTAGGAACTTTCACACCAGCTTTATACAATCGTTTCAGATTCGAGAACTCCTTACGGCACCATACTACCATGAGTTTATGCCTAGGTAACTTACCTATCCATTCGTAGCGAGGATCTCCCTTTATGTACTTCCAAATGCTTTTCCTAAACTCTGCGGTTACCGTTAGGTAGATCTTTACGGCAAGATCTTCGTTGTTAGGGCCTTTGGCCCAGTAAACCCTAGCTTCCTTCCCGGCCGAGACAACACCTTTCAATCTCTTCAAACACTTTCTTCTGCATAGCTCGATAACTGCGAGAACAGTTCTACGATCAAAAACCTCTTCCACAACTTCAAAAAGATCCTTATCCTTGATACGTTCTTCGTCCTTACGAATGCTGAGTTTACGATCAATGATTTCTTCAATGTCTTTCTCCACCACGTTAAATCACGCCCATACTCTCAAGGAATTCTTTAGGTATTACATTGTTCGCGATGAGTTTTCGTAGCTCTTCCTTGCTGTACCTATGTTCGATATCTCCCTTAGAGGGTTGGAAATCCCATGGGGTTACCAGCACAACGTCTCCTTCAGATAGCCAAACACGTCGACGGAACTTGCCAGGGATCCTGCAGACACGAGTCATTCCATCAACACACCTCACTCTTGCATGATCGGCCCCTATGATTTCCTCTACCACGCATATCACTTGACCTTCTCTAGGTAGTACGGGTTCTTTCGAAACTTCTTCAACTCTCTTCTTGGCTATGAGCCTCACCTAGAAAATCCTAGGCTTCGAATAGCCTATATCCTTATTGTCTCGATCGTGTGTACATTGATGCGAATTCCTTTTCGCTCACTACGAGTTTCCGTCCAGAGCTATCTACGAGCACGATCTTTCCGTTTGCAACGGATTCTACGGTGTATGCACGATTGTTTAGTACGACGTAGTTACCAGGCTTGGCGTTAAGGATCCTTATCGAGATGTATTTCTTTGCAACGCGTCTACCATCACGAGTCCTCTTAACGTCTCCGAACGATTCAACTACTTTAAGCGAGTGCCATCTTCGTTTAGCTAGGTCCAGAATCTTCCTAGCAACATGCTCGCTCGACAACTTTATGTCGTATCCATATCTATGCTCCTCTATCTCGATAATGAAAGGACCGAGAATGCGTAGTAGCTCCTCTTTGAATTCTTCGATTTCTGGCTCGAAATTGAGCCACCTTAGCTGCACAACTGCTTGATGTCTCTTGGACGCGCGGTCAAAGCATGCTGGGCACAACTGCTTAGTCCACTTCATCGGGATCCTAATGCTTCTCGTAGCAAGCGTGTTTCGGAACTTAAACGTTATGGATACATCGACGTACGGTCTAAACACTTCCAAGCTATCGATGTGTATGTTTACAAACTCTATAGAAGATCGCGATGGAGTTATGCATCTAGAGATTATTTCGCGAACGAGCGACAGAAGTTCATCGTAGCTGGAAGCGTAAAGCCATCGACCTCCAAGCTTTATTGCTCCGCATCTATGGCAATACACAAGCTCTGGTGTACGCACGATCTTTGCTACGCCGTAAGTCTCAACGAAACAGTTGAGGCATAGACCCTCAACTATGGGATTCTCGCTTGTTTCCTCAGCTCCGCACCTTACACAGAATCTTCGCGTCATGTAATCACCTCGCGCACTATCTGTGCGTGTGGTTGCCCTCCAATCCATAGAACCATGTGTTCGTCTAGGTATCCACGCTCTATGAGAGCCTTAACGAGGTTTCGACCCGTAATCAACGCCATGTCGCAAGTCATGATAGCTTCAATCACTTCCTCTAGCGTAGCTGGCTTACCATAGTAGAACTCCGTTGGTATTTCGAGTACTAGCTCTCCCTCTCGGAAAGATTTGCCTAGTATATCCTTATCGCAAGCTGCAACTAAGGTCTTGCCTTGGTACCTATGGATCTTCATCACGAACGGGGGCTCCATGGCGAAAGCCCTTAGATTGGTTCTATCGTATACGTAGCTCCGCAAGCTAAGCAACGTATGTACCACACCTTACCTTTCCTTATAAGCTCGGTATCGATGCTACCGCATGTTTGGCACTTCACGTACTTGTTCAAGAATCGTTGATAGAATTGCTTCAATGTATCCCTCTTGATCTTCTTGTTGTATATTATGAGAGTTCCTCGTTCCGTTAATGCTCCTGGCATACCGAGGGATTTGAGGAAGTACCTCATAACGATCTGCGGATCCCGTCTCAATCTATCACAGATATGTGCAAAGTTCTTGATCTCGGTATGGTTGCCAACATATTCGATCTCCAGATCCGGAATATCGTAGGCTTTCGCTGAGAGCTTAGCTGGTAGCCTTGCGTACGCTCGCTCTAACAATGCATCGTAGTTCTTGAGTAGCTCTAGCTCGTTCAAGATCTCGACCACCAAGCTTTACTCCCCACAGTTAAAATATGGTTGTGTGAGCTCGATGAAGGTATACATCGAGACCTACGGCTGTGCATTGAATCACGGCGATTCGGCTTTGATGAAGATGGTACTACGCGAAGCTGGTTTCGAAATAGTCGATAGAATTGAGGATTCTGACGTAGTTATAATAAACACGTGTATCGTGAGGAGCGAGACCGAGGTCAGGATGATAAAGAGATTGAAGGAGCTGAGAAAGCTAGGCAAGAAGATTGTTGTTGCTGGCTGTATGGCTAGCGCACTTCCCGTAACCGTTCGGAAAATCGTACCGGAGGCAGTACTCTTAACTCCTCAAGCAGTTGATCGCGTAGTTGAAGCAATTCGAGCTCCTCCAGGAACCATCGTTAGGGCTGAGCGTAAGAGTTTCGAGAGGCTTCCGATGGTAGTCGAAGGTGTTCGTGTAACGATACCTGTTGCCGAAGGCTGTCTAGATGAATGTTCGTTCTGTATAGTTCGAATAGCTCGTCCACGACTTGCTTCGGCACCAATAGAGAAGGTCGTAGATGCAGTTCGAAAAGCGGTAGCTGCTGGAGCTAGGGAACTCGAGATAACGGCGCAAGATCTGGGGGTCTACGGTGTAGATCTCTACGGTAAACCGAGCTTCGTAGAGCTATTGAGGGCGATTCTATCCATAGACGCCGATTTCGTTCTGCGTATAGGTCAGATAAATCCGAAGTACTTGGCTGACTATCTAGACGAGATGATAGACATTCTACGAGATCCACGCGTATACAAACATCTACACATTCCGGTTCAGAGCGGGGACGACAACGTTCTGAAGGTAATGAATCGAGGTCACGATGTGGAGCTATTCGAAAACCTCGTTAAGGAGTTTCGAAGCAAAATCGTCGGGATTCAGATAGCTACCGACATAATTGTAGGGCATCCGGGAGAGGATGACGTAGCTTTCCTCAATACTCTAAAACTCCTCGTGGATCTAGAACTCGATAGAGTGCACATAGCTAGGTTTAGCCCTAGACCCATGACGAAAGCAGCGTCAATGCCTCAAGTAAGCGACGATGTTAAGAAACTGCGAAGCAGGTGCTGTACCTACGTATACGAGTTGGTTGGGCTGTACACGCATCTATGGTATGTTGGCAGTACAGCACAAGCTATAATTACGGAGATAGATCCGGAGCGAGGTACGTATGTCGCTAGGTTATTCAACTACAAACCTGTGGTTCTCGAGAAATGCGAGGAATCAGATCTCTTGGGTAAAAGGGTTATTATAAAAATTGATGATGCTACATTCTACGATCTTAGGGGCAAGGTCTTAAGAGTCGTTGATTGAACATTCAATGAGTTCCCTTCTCTCTCTTACCGTACTTTATAGCTGCTTGTGCAGCAGCTAGTCTAGCAACAGGTACTCGGAATGGCGATGCGCTGACGTAGTCCAGACCTACGCGATGTAGGAACTCTATGGATTCTGGATCTCCTCCATGTTCTCCACAGATACCTATCTCAATCTTTGGATTGCTTTCGCGAGCCATCTTGACAGCTATCTCTATCAACTTGCCAACAGCTTTCACGTCCAGTGTCTGGAACGGGTTGCTCGGCAAGATCTTTTCTTCGAGGTACTTGGGTAGGAACTTGTTCTCAGCATCGTCTCGACTGAAGCTGAACGTTGCTTGCGTCAAGTCGTTCGTACCGAAGCTTATGAAGTCGACTTCCTTGGCTATCTCGTCCATTGTTAAGCATGCTCTTACGGTCTCGACCATGGTACCTATCTTGATTCTGCCCCTTAGGTTCACGCCATACTTCTTCTCTACTTCCTCTAGAGCTGGCAAGATTGCGTGCTTCTTTACGAAGATGATCTCCTTTGCATCGACTACCTGCGGAATCATTATCTCGGTGATTGGGTTGTAACCCTCCTTGATGAGTTCGGCGGTGGCTTCGAGTATGGCTAGCGATAGATATCTATAGATCTCTGGATAGGTAACGCCAACCCTAACACCGCGATGACCAAGCATTGGGTTAGCTTCTTGCAACGCCTTGACTCTGCGGTAGAGCCACTCCTTCTCCTTGATAACCTCCTCCGGTGCTCCCTTAGCCTTCAGCTCGTATATCTCCTGCAGTACCTCCTCTGGCTTTGGTAGGAACTCGTGCAGCGGTGGATCTATCAATCTGATGACTACCGGCTTACCGTTCATGATCTTTAGAATTTCCTTGAAGTCGTCCTTGATCATTTTGGCGAGTTGCTCTAGGTACTTGACACGCTCTTCTACTGTTTCAGCTAGTATTACCTTTCTGAGTAGCTCTAGACGTTCTGGCTTGCGGAACATTCTTTCTATTCTTAGCAAACCTATTCCTTCAGCTCCGAATTTCAGTGCTATCTCGGCATCGGTTGGCACGTCAGCGTTAGCACGTACACCTAAGCTTCTATATTCATCTGCCCACTTCAGGAGTTCGTCGAGTTCTGGTGTGAGACCCGCTTCGATCGTAGGTACTATGCCTAGGTATACATTGCCCGTGTTGCCGTCGATCGTTATCCAGTCGCCTTCCTTGACAACGATGTTTCCTACCTTGAAGTACTTCTCCTCTTCGTGTACCTCGATCGCTTCGGCTCCTACAACTGCAGGCTTACCTATAGCACGGGCTACGACAGCGGCGTGGCTAGTCATGCCGCCTCGGCTCGTCAGTATTCCTACCGCTGCATAGAATCCATGTACATCGTCGGGTTTGGTCTCGGTACGTACGAGAATCACCTTCTTGCCTTCCTTAGCCCATTTGACAGCATCGTCTGGATGGAACACTACTTGACCAGATACAGCACCAGGTGATGCTGGTAGACCCTTAGCTATGGGAGTAGCCTTAGCTTTAGGATCTATTCTTGGATAGAGAAGTTGTATTACGTGCTCTGGCTTTACTTTCAAGAGTGCTTCCTCCTTCGTAATTATGCCTTCCTTAGCCATGTCGACGGCGGTCTTAACACGTGCTAGCGGAGTCATCTTAGCGTTTCTCGTCTGTAGGAAGTAGAGCTTTCCACGTTCTACGGTGAACTCTATGTCTTGAACATCCTTGTTAGCACGCTCTAGGAGCTTGGCTGCCTTTTCTAGCTGTTCATAGAGGTGCGGGAACATCTTCCTAAACTCTTCGATCGACATCGGGGTTCTGATTCCAGCTACAACATCTTCTCCCTGTGCATTGGGTAGGAACTCGCCGTAGAGCTTTGGTTCGCCGGTGGCTGGATCGCGGCTGAATGCTACACCGGTACCGCTGTCCCAGCCCATGTTTCCGAATACCATGGTTACTATGTTTACGGCGGTACAGTGAGCGATCTCGGGCGTTATCTTGTTAGCGATTCTGTAGAATATTGCGCGCGGATTCATCCACGATCGGAATACCGCCTTTATGGCTAGTTCGAGTTGCTTCCAAGGATCTTGCGGGAACTCACCCCAATGCTGTCTTATTATCTCTTTGTATCTCTCAACGAGCTTCTTCAGATACTCTGTTGCTAGCACCCATATCCTTGGGGCAACTTCGCGTGGAGGTTGGGCATCGAGTCTTAGAGTGAATTGTGGGAACTTCTTCTTGAGTTCTTCGAGTTCGTCGCGATACTTCTCTTCCACTTCCTTCTTGAACTCTTCCTCTAGCTTCTCGAATTCGGATGTGAAGTACTTGTCGTCGATGCCCAGCACAATCCTTCCGAACATGTGTAGGAATCTTCGGTATGCATCGTATGCGAACCATTCGTTATCGGCTAGTTTTGCAAGTCCTTTAACAACTTCGTCGTTCAGACCTAGGTTGAGTACCGTATCCATCATTCCGGGCATCGAAACGGGAGCTCCACTTCTAACCGATACCAGTAGAGGTGCGTTGGGATCACCGAATCTCTTACCAGTCTTCTGTTCGAGAATCTTCATGTTCTCGACTACTTGCTCCCATAGACCTGGTGGAAGCGTTAGCTCGTTTATGATGTCCCATATCCTCTTGATTATCTGATCCCTAATCTCTGGTGGTGGGTTCTTCGCTAGCTGGGCTTCAAGTTCATCGATCTCCTTCTTCCTAGGAGCGTAGAAGTCTACACAAGCTTCGGTAGTTATTATGAAGCCTGGGGGTACCGGCAATCCAAGCTTCGTCATTAGTACGAGGCTCGAACCCTTGCCTCCGAACAGCCTTTTATTATTAGGATCTGCTTCCTCGAATTGGTACACGTATTTCTTCACGGATGGACACCCACGACCAAGTACTTCGCATGTAGTTCGGCGATAAAAATCTAGCTGATCTAAGCTTAGCTCCGAGACTAACCGGACGAAGCAGATTTATATCTAGGGATGTAGATCCGAACCAGGGCATGATGTTCGTAGGTAGTCGAGTAAAGCTTGGAAGAAACGTAGTTCTTGGACCGGACGTAAGGATCTACGGATCTACTTCGATAGGCGATGAGAGTTTCGTTGATGGAGGTGTTGTACTGGGTTACCCAACTCGTAGAAAGCTTCTCTCAGTAATAGAACGTGGAGCAAAGCCTAGTCTCGATGTGGTACTCGACGAAGTTAGCGAAGGATGTGCCGTAGGCAGGAACGTCGTGATTCGTAGGGGTGTCGTAATATATGAACGAACAGTTATTGGGGATAGAGTCGAGTTCGGTCACGATGTAGTAGTACGTGAAAATGTTGTTGTAGAGGAAGGCGTACGCATAGGTACCGGGACAATAATCGATGGAGATGTTGTAATAGGTGCTGGAACTAGTATTCAAAGTGGTGTGTACATACCACCACGCGTAAGAATAGGTAGGAAGGTCTTCGTCGCACCACGTGTTGTGTTTACAAACGATAGATATCCACCTAGTTCGAGACTTGTTGAGACGGTTGTAGAGGATGAGGTCGTTATAGGAGCCAATGCGACGATAGTCGCGGGCGTAAGGATAGGTAGGAGAGCGGTTATCGCAGCGGGTGCCGTAGTGACGCGGGACGTACCGCCAGAGACTGTTGTTGCAGGATGCCCTGCTAGACCGTTGATGAGTCGCGATGAGTATGAGAATAGAAAGAAGCTTTACGAAGAGGCTACGTGAATCGATTCGACGAGCATTCGTGTGTTTATAGGGCTCAAGAACACAGTCTTTCTTGGGTTAGGGTCATCATGGCTAGGAATAGGTCGCTTCTAGAATACTTAGGGCGTTCGAAAACTTCAAAAGAAGCAAGTAAAGAAGGAACTAAGAATGTAGAAACCGTTACTGCGAGGGACACACGTTTAGCGGGACAGCGTGTGCAAGAACTTGTGATACTGCCGAGCGATTGGAGTGCGAAACAACGTGCTGGAACTCAGCAACGTCGGGAGGAGCCTCACGAAGATCGTTTGAGTCGCATCGAGGAAAAGAGTGGAAAGGATTCGACACCGCGAACTATCTCTGTATCGATAGAACAGTGTGGTACGGAGACCATTAGTGGTGACAAGAGTAAGCACGTAGATGTGACGCCAACACAATTGCGGAAAACTGTAAGTGATGAAATTCGTGTCGTAGTTCGTAAACTGGATGGGAGCGAAGTTGAGATTAGGAAAGTTGTCTTCGATAGGCATGAAGTGGGTGTTGTGGATAGAGCGTTTCTACTAGACGTTGATTACGATGGTGAGCGAAACAAGGCTGTACTAATCTTCTACGATGAGAAAACGCGTAGGTTGCTCTATTGGTACGATAGAACGGGACACAAACCATACTTCTTAACGGATCTCCCGCCCGATAAGGTGAAGAGGATTAGCGATCTCGTTAATCACCCATCGTTCGAAGGTATAGAAGTTGTTGAGAAGATAGATCTACTCTTTGGTGTGAAGCGAGTACTGACGAAGATCGTTACTAAGGATCCTCTAGCGGTTCGAAGCCTACGAAACAAGGTTCCCATTGCATGGGAAGCGAATATACGGTATCACGTGAACTACATATACGATAGGCAGCTCATTCCTGGTCTTGAGTATAGCATTGAGGGAGCGATAATTCGTGAGGTCTGTGATGTTGATGAGAACCAGCTGTACGAACTTGCTAAGAAGGTTGTTAGTGCAGAAGATAAGGAAACGATTGAGCTTGCGAAAGGTTTGGCAAAGCTGTTCGAGACCCGATGGTTTAGTCCTCCACGAATCGCTCTCGACATAGAGGTTTACACACCATTCGCTGGTAGAATACCTTCGCCGGATCTAGCTGAGTATCCCGTAATGAGCGTAGCGTTTGCAAGTACCGATGGAATGAGGAAAGTTTTGGTACTAGCTAGGGAAGGTCTAAAGGTTACGAAGAGCGAGGAGTTTCCACTCGATGTAGAGGTAGAGATATTCGATAGCGAGTTCGCAATGATGCTAGAGGTCTTTAGGATCATCTCGAGCTATCCAATAGTGCTCACGTTCAACGGTGATAACTTCGACCTAAGATACCTGTATCGACGAGCACAGAAACTAGGCATACCGCAGCAATGGATACCGATAAAGATCAAGAGTTTAGCTAAAGGGAACCGTGTAGAGTATCAAGCAAAGATCAGGACTGCACTTCACATAGATCTGTACAAGTTCTTCGGAAACAGAGCTATTCAGGCATACGCATTCGATGCTGCATACAAAGAGCTTACGCTAGACGCGATTTCTCAAGCGTTGCTGGGATACGGTAAGGTACAGCTAGAGGAAGATATAGGTAGACTAGACCTCGCAATGCTCGTCAAGTACAACGTTCGTGATGCAATCCTAACATTAGAACTAACTACGTTCTCGAACGAACTTGTTTGGAAGCTGATGATTCTACTCATGAGAATTAGCAAGCTTGGTCTCGAAGACGTGACGAGAACCACGGTTTCGGTCTGGATCAAGAACATGTTCTACTGGGAGCATCGTAGGAGAAACATATTGATACCTAGAAGCGAAGACATACTGAGGCTGAAGGGTAAGAAAGTCACGGAGGCAACGATCAAAGGAAAGAAGTATGCTGGTGCCATAGTCATAGATCCACCGCAGGGAGTGTTCTTCAACGTTGTGGTGCTTGACTATGCATCGCTGTATCCATCGATAATAATGAGGTGGAACCTAAGCTACGAAACCATAGATCCTCCCGAAGGAGTATGTAGAGACGTTCGAGAAATACTAGACGAGAAGGGTAGGGTCATACACACCGTATGCTTCGACAAGCCGGGAATCACTGCACAGCTCGTAGGTCTACTTCGCGATTTCCGAGTCCACGTATACAAGAAGAAGGCTAAGGACAAGAGTTTGCCCGAAGACCTTAGGAACTGGTACGACGTTGTACAGAGAGCTATGAAGGTATACATCAACGCTGCATATGGAGTATTCGGAGCCGAATCGTTCCCGCTATACGCACCATCCGTGTCCGAGAGCGTGACTGCGTTAGGACGAAGAACGATCTTGATGAGCATTAGAAAAGCATCGGAGCTGGGCCTAAGAATTCTGTACGGTGATACCGACTCGTTATTCGTATGGAATCCCGATCCGCAAGCACTAGAGGAGCTACGCAAGTGGGTCTACGAGAACTTTGGTCTCGAGCTAGAAGTAGACAAGGTATACAAGTTCGTAGCGTTTGCTCTCAAGAAGAACTACATAGGTGTGCTTCCCGATGGAGGCGTAGTTGTGAAAGGTCTCGTAGCGAAGAAGAGGCATACGCCGGAATTCATAAAGAAACTGTTCAGCGAGATCTTGGAGGATATCAAAACTGTTGAGAGTCCTGAAGATCTGTTCAAAATAATCGAGATTGTCCGCAGAAGACTGCAGGAGGCATGTATGAAGCTTAGGTACAGGCTCTACACGCTCGATGAAGTAGCTTTCAAGATGGGTCTAACGAAGCCATTAAGCGAATACAAGAAGAACACGCCCCAGCATGTGAAAGCCGCGCTGCAGCTCGTACATCACGGAGTAAACATAGGTCCGGGAGATGTGATAATATTCGTGAAGGTCAAGAGCCGCGATGGTGTGAAGCCAGTGCACTTAGCAAAGATCTCCGAAATCGATCCTCAGAAGTATCTCGAGCTAATGAAATCAGCTCTCGAACAGCTCTTCACACCCTTAAGCATAACATGGGAAGAAGTTGCGGGTATCAGCAGGCTTGTGTAGCAACATTAAGGCTTCAACTCGATGAATGAATCAGAGGCAGGCTCCTCATCACGTATCAGCGCTTTTAACCTTCATCACCCGACGTTGTATCCCGCATCTTATTAATTCCCACCAAGCTATTAAGCAATGCTTTTGGGTGTAGCGATGGGCGTAGAAACTCTGAAGAACATAGCCTCTACATTCATGAAAGCGTTCAGCGGATTTAGTGGGGCATCAGAAATTCTTGCATGGATCGGAGTAGCTATACTTCTGCTACTGGCGGCGATATACGGAGCGATAGCGTTTTGGAAAGGTTTACGAGCTATAGCCTACATGAAGGTTAGGCATTTCGTCTTCATGCTCGTAGGGATTGCAGTGAGCTTCATTCTCATTGCAGCCATATTACCTTAAGGAGCTCCTTAACGACTTCACATAAGACCTCTTTTTAACCAGAGCCTTAGATTTCTGTTACGAGTACTCCAAGAGGGTGTGCATCATGCAGATTCTGATCCTGCACGTAGAGAGAGGAGAAGTAAAGGAGCGCACCATAGTTGAGGGAGAAATAACGGAAGTAGTAAAGAACGTGGTTACGAAGGCGCTTAACCTCTGGAACCCCGAAGCATCGGATTTGGTGGTGATGAGGCACCGTCAAGAGATTCAAGTAAAGCTTCCGATAACGAAGGAACAGTATGAAAGATACTCGAAGTTTGGACTTAGAAGAGCAGGTGACAAGGCGGTATTCGAGGTACCCGTCTACGTGGTGAGCTACGAAAACGAATGGGTAGGCGAAGATCTTGTAGATACGAAGGTATTCATCATAGCTCCGCTCGTAGACGAGATTGTATCGCGCGAAATAGAAAACCTGGCAAAGATGATAACCACGGTTCCTAGCGAAGAAGAAAGTGAAGAAGAATAGCGTGAGTACTCCTTCAACGTAGTGAAATGCCTCAGGATTTTAGTATTGATCAACTAAGTGATGATAACGCTTGCTTAGCTAATTCGTAGGCGCGAGCAGTATCGATCTTGAGAGTCTTCTCGTCTATGGGTAGCTTCGTTAGTATTGGTTTCACATCGTTGTTCTCCAACACTACGAATAATTGCGGTGCCCAAGCCATTCCAAACTCATCCTTCTCACCATACTGGGATAGGAACTCGTAGTCTTCTTCTCGAACCTCGAGCTCTACCCCCAACTCGTTGGCAAGCTTCTTCGCGACATCTAGGAAGTACTTGTGTTGTGGAAGATGAGATGCGGTTACGAGCACAAACTTCTTGATGTTCATGAAACTCACCTAGTGATGGATGTTATCTCCTCCTAATATTTATTTCCACTATGTCGCCATCCTCAAGAACGTGATTAAGACCAACGCGTTGCCCTGGATACTTAGCTGAAGGTCCCCAAATCCTTGCATAGGCAAACTTTTCATAGAGTTCGCTATGGATAGCCTTAGCTACGTCGAGTACGGTAGCACCTCGCTTCAAGACTAGGGGCTTCTTCGATGGTTCTCCAAGGGGAGGTTTAGTGTAGATTCTTATCAATTCAAGTTTCTTAAACAATGTAGGTCCGATAGAGTCTAAGTTCGATCCATTGATTGCTGAAACTGGAATTATCGGAATCTCCGAAGGCACTACTTTCTCCAATCTTCTTAGGTTTGTATCTGCGTTTGGAGCATCAAGCTTGTTCGCTATGATTATTGTTGGCTTGTACGTTATTGTTTCGAAGATTGCTTGCTCAACCAGATCTAAATCAACCTCTCCATAGATCTTAACGACTGCGTTGTAGATGCGGTAGCTCTCTAGAAGCTTACGAAGTTCGTCTATAGTGCATTTGAGCGTACCATAGAGCTGAACCTTTATACCCGTCACACCGCGACCTCGCTCGATAACGACGTATCCCTTGGGCTTAACAACGTGTATACCATGACTTTTGAGAAACGATGCAACTTCTTTGAGTTGCTCTATAGGATCCTCTGACAAGTCGACGACGAGTGCAAGCCCATCGCTATTCCTTGCAAGTCCCGCAACCTTAGTGTTCCACCCTCCTCCGCCCGGAATAATTGCCGGTGCTTCAACGAGTTGTAGATCTACGTCTTCATATTTCAGGACTCCGGGTACCGGAATCTTCGTAGTGTATGGATA
>JAMOOB010000090.1 GCA_027066265.1 Desulfurococcales archaeon | reverse complement strand
CTCAATAGCTTGCTTACGAACCCGCCGAAGGGTGGTACACCGAGTAGATGCATGGTTCCTACCATGGTTGCGAAGCCCGTGATAGGTAGGCGTCTACCTACGCCTCCAAGATCGTCGATGTCTCTCGTACCCAGCTGCTTGATGGCTACGCCCGTAGACATGAAGAGCATAGCCTTTCCAACGCTGTGGTTAAGGATGTGTAGGATCGCGCCCGTGATCGCAAGAATCGTGGCTTCCCTAGGAGCACCGCTGAAGCCGAGGGCTAGAGCCATAGTTACGAGCCCTACGTGGCTAACGGTGCTGTAGGCGAGGAGTCTCTTGATATCGCGCTGAACACTCATCATTACGGCGCCTACGAATGCCGAAAGAGCTCCTAGAGCCATCAATACATAGAGCAACGCATCGCGGAACCACTCCATTCCTAGAGCGTGGGCAACGTCTCGACAGAACAGCGTGTACATGAATCTAGCTATCGCGTAGATCCCTACCTTGACGACGAGACCGGATAGAGCTGCCGATACGGGTGCCGGTGCTTCGGGATGGGCATCGGGTAGCCAGAAGTGGTTGGGGAACACGGCTGCTTTGAACGTGAACGCCCAGAGAGCTAGTCCTAGAGCTACTGCGAGCGCTGCAACCGGGTTCCCGAAGATGAAGCCGCTAGGAGTGAAGCCAGCGCGTAGCGCTATCTTGGCAACGGCGTCCGCTATGTGTAGGGTCTGCAGGCTTCCGTAGATGAAGACCGTGGATAGGAAGTACATCGTCGTTGCTACGGCTCCCAGCATAGCGTACTTGATCGCTGCCTCCACTGCTTCCGCACGCCCACGGTAGAACGCTACGAGTCCGTAGGCGGATAGCGAGGTTACTTCGAGCATTACGAAGAGGTTGAACACGTCGCCAGTGTAGATGCATCCAAGCATACCAGCCTCGAGACCTAGCAGCAGGGTGTAGTACCATTCGTATCCATGGATCCCCTCCGTGTACCATACGCTGTACAGCACTATCATCATCATGACGGAGGCTACGACGAGCCCTAGGAAGGCTCCGAAGAGATCGATTTCGTACACGATTCCTAGGGGAGGCACCCATCCACCGAAGGGGTAGACCACGGGCATACCCTTCCTCCAGACATCGATGAATATCATCGTAGCTACGTAGAGAGCAAAGGCTGCGAACACCGTGGCGTAGACGTCGTAGAACCGCTTGCTCTTGATGAACACGGATAGCAGTGGAAGTGCGAAGGCTGCTATGATCAGCGTTATCGGAGCGATTCCGTAGATAGGTGTAGGCACCGCGAAGCCCATATCCATCACCTCGCGCTAGTCGAACACCTTCTTCGCAAAGCGTTCGAAGGTCTCAGAAATGTGTTTACGGGCTTCGCTAGGCTTCGTCGTCTTGACATCGATCCAGTGAACGTACATAACCTTCCTCTCCGTATCTATGTCTACCACCACCGTACCCGGAGTGTTGGTTATGGAGTTCGCGACCGCTGTAATCGCGTAGTCGCTCACGACCTCGTACGGTACCCTAACGATCCCTGGATTGATGGGCATCGACGGAGATAGTATTCTTCGAGCAACGTCTAGATGCGCCTTAACCTCGTCGATGAAGAAGTAGTGCAGTGCGTAGGCTACGAGATGGATCCACCTACGTACGTCGAAAACCTTTCTCGGGTTCTGCAACACTATGTTGGCGCAGAGAGCTCCTACCACGATCGCTGCGATCACGCCCGTAATCAGGTCGTAGATCGTTACCGATCCCGTAAACACTATGTATACCACGAAGGTTAGGAGAGCTACGACGAAAGCTCGAGCGATCCTCATACCAATCACCCTCTGAGCCTAGCCACCTTCCTCACATCCGTCGTTCCATAGTGTCTGTAGATCTGCAACGTAAGGAACACGAGGAAGAGCGTAACCGCGAGCCCTATAACGATTGCGGTCAGCACCAGCGCTTGCGGTAGTGGATCTACGGCTGTGGCAGCGAACATCTGTAGACTCTCTATCGATACGTTGGTGTAGTTCGTGTAGACGGGTGGCTTGGGGTACTCGCTGATAGGCGATCTCCGGAACCCGATCATTATCGCTATCGTGTTAGCGCTATCGCTGAGTATGGTCAGCGCAATGATCTTCTTTATCAAGCTAGGTCTAGCAAACACTCCGTAGAGAGCTATCGCTGTGTTGACCAGCATCGACGTGAACGCTACTATGAATAGGAACGAGTCTAGGTTATCCATGCTCTTCACCCACCACAACCTTCCTCACTACCTCTTCGGGTATGGAGAGTAGGAGGAATAGAAGCGTGAATCCAGCCGCAACGGCTAGTGCTTCGAATATGTTGAAGTAGAGCAGCGTTCCTCCAAGCGGTATTCCGTCCAACATCGACGGCATGGAGTAGGGCGATCCTACCCTAACCTGGTTCTGCAGTATGTAGGCAGAGCCCCCGGTAAGTAGCGCTGCTATGAGTACCGCTACAGCCGTTGCCCCTACGCCTAGCAGACCAATGCTTCGGAGGACGAGCATCCTATCCTTCGTTACTCCAAGCTTCTCGAGGTAGAGCCTCGAGAACATGACCAACACTATGAGTGGGGCTATGGCTAGGGTAGCACCACCCTGGAAACCACCGCCAGGCGTGAGGTGTCCGTGTAGCGCGATGGATATGGCTACCCCCACGATCATGGGTATCGTGAGCCTCGTCACGGTCTTCCCTATCACGGTTAGACCAACGCCTACCTCCTCGAACTTCAGCTTCTCGACGCCTCTCATGATCGCGACGGAGCCTATGATTGCTAGGAAAAGTACGGCTGTCTCGAACACGGTGTCTAGACCACGGTAATCCCATACGATGGCTGTCACGCCTTCGGGTGCGAGCGCGCTTATCACGGGCTTCATGGGGTTGTACGTCGTTACGAGGTACGTGTACGCAAGGCTCCTAACATCCATCGGTGGTAGCGGTCCGAGGCCCCCGAAGGCTACGGCTATGGCTAGCGATATCACGAGAACCGTCGCGCTCAACCCTACTGCTACGGCTACACTGGGACGCGTCTCGACATCTTCGTACCTCTCGGTCTTCTTTATGAGGAACAGGATGACTGCTGGGTAGAGACCTACGGCTA
>JAMOOB010000089.1 GCA_027066265.1 Desulfurococcales archaeon | reverse complement strand
ATCTTGGTCAACGGTATCGAGTACGCTAAGGAGTTCAGCGACGACGAGGTTCTATCGCTTCTCCACCCATACGTAGCGACCTGGTTCCGAAAGAGGTACGGAGTTCTAACACCACCTCAGAGAATGGCTATCCCCTACATCAAGGCGGGGAAACACGTACTCATATCGAGCCCCACCGGTACGGGTAAGACTCTCGCAGCGTTCCTCGCAATCATAGACGAGCTCGTTAGGTTGGATCTCTCCGATAGTCTCGAGGATCGCGTATACGCAGTCTACGTATCTCCTCTACGTGCGTTGAA
This sequence comes from Desulfurococcales archaeon, assembly GCA_027066265.1. Lineage (GTDB taxonomy): Archaea > Thermoproteota > Thermoprotei_A > Sulfolobales > Ignisphaeraceae > JAADCV01. The sequence continues at coordinate 2,844 of JAMOOB010000089.1, read as the reverse complement.
CAACGATATGAGGAAGAACCTTCTCGTTCCACTCAACGAAATCGGTGAACTCGTTAGGAAAGAGCTTGGTAGATCCCTTAGGATAAGGGTCGCCGTTAGAACGAGCGATACGACTCCGCAGGAGAAGGCTAGGATGCTACGCGAACCACCACACATACTGATAACGACGCCGGAGAGCTTGGCGATCGCTCTCGTAGCTCCTCGGTTTAGGAACCTCCTCAAGAAGGTTCGATGGGTTATCGTGGACGAGATCCATGAGCTTGCTAGCAGCAAGCGTGGTGCTCACCTAGCGCTATCCCTCGAAAGGTTGGAGGATCTTGTTGGGTACGAGATCCAGAGGATCGGGCTCAGCGCAACGATCGCGCCTCTCGAAGAGGTTGCTAGGTTCTTGGCTGGGTACCGCGACGATGGATCTCCGAGACCCGTCGTAATCGTGGATGCACGCTTCAGCAAACCCATGGATATAAGGGTGGTGTGCCCAGCACTAGACCTCGTCTACACGCCCGCCGACGTAATCAACGAAGCTATCTACGAAGAGCTGAAGAAGCTCGTGCTCAGCCACCGAACGACGCTCGTGTTCACCAATACGCGTAGCGCTACGGAACGCGTTGTCTACAAACTCAAGAAGCTCCTAGGCGAGAGCGGCGTTATCAACGCCGACGAGATCGAGGCACACCACGGTAGTCTTAGTCGAGACGTTAGGCTCGATGTAGAGGAGCGGTTGAAGCAGGGTAAGCTTAGGGTAGTCGTATCGTCGACGAGCCTAGAGCTCGGTATAGACATCGGCTACATCGATCTGGTGGTACTGCTCAGTAGCCCGAAGAGCGTAACGAGACTTCTACAGAGGGTTGGTAGATCCGGACACCACGTTATGGCTGTGAGCAAGGGTAGGCTCATAGTCGTCGATAGAGATGATCTCGTCGAGTGTACGGTTCTCGCAAAGCTAGCGATGGAGAGGAAGATCGATCGCGTAAAGATACCTAGGAACGCTCTCGACATCCTTGCACAGCACATAGTAGGCATGAGTTTGGAGAAACCGAGAACGCTCGAAGAGATCGAACGCATCGTTAGGAGGAGCTATCCGTACCACGATCTTCCGCGAGAAGATCTCGAGAACGTAGTCAAGTACTTGGCCGGCATGTATCCAGGGCTCGAGGATTTCAACGTGTACGCCAAGATTAGGTACGATCCGGAGACCAGGATCGTTAGGAAGAGGAAGGGGGCTCGAATGATATACATGCTGAACGTCGGTGCGATCCCGGACGAAGCCAAGATCCCCGTGATCGCGATCATCGAAGGTAGGTACCGCTACGTAGGCGATCTCGAGGAAGGTTTCGTCGAGATCCTTAGCCCCGGAGACGTGTTCGTGCTCAGCGGACGTACGTTTCGAGTACTTCGCATCGAGCCTACCAGGGTCGTGGTGACTCCCGCAGAAGGTGAGCGCCCAACCGTACCAACCTGGTTCTCCGAGATGCTTCCCCTAGCCTACGACTCGGCTCTCGAAGTCGGTAAGTTTAGGAGGATCGTTGCAGAACTCATTAGAACGCTTCCGAGGGACGAAGTCGTTAAGTGGCTTGTGGAGAACTACGGTATCGAGATCCATGCCGCCAACTACATCTACGACTACATACTGGAACAGATGCTTTTCATGGACGGCCTCGTTCCTTCCGATAAGCTCGTAGTACTCGAGGTTTGGTACGATAAGGCTAGGGGCTGCACAAACATAGTGTTCCACACACTCTTCGGTAGGAGAGTCAACGACGTTCTTTCGCGTGCCTACGCGTATGCGCTAAGCAATCTCGTTGGTACCCACGTAAGGATCACGGTCACCGACAACGGCTTCATGCTTACGATACCTACGCTGATCGAGGTCAGCGAAACCCTTCTCAAGAGATTGGTGGAGAGCGTTCGTTCGGATAACGTAGAGGAACTCGCTAGGAAAGCACTTCGATACACGGAGCTACTGAAGAAGAGGTTTAGGCACTGCGCCGAACGTGCATTCATGTTGCTTAGGAGGTACAGAGGCGTCGATGTATCGATCGCTAGAAGACAGTTCAACGCAGAGAAACTCCTTAGAATCGTGGAGGAAATGGATCGATTCCCCGTACTCGAAGAGACGTACAGAGAGATCCTCGAAGACTTCATGGATCTCGAACACGCTAAGGAAGTGCTGAGCAAGATCGAGCGTGGTGAGATAGAGATTCGCTACTTCTTCAGCGGAGACGTACCAAGCCCATTCGCACACAACATCGTAGCGTTCGGCTACAGCGACGTGGTTCTGATGGAGGATAAGAGGAAGTTGATAGCTATGCTACACACCCTAGCAATGAAAGTCATCTCATCCAAGGGAAGACTGAGCGAACGCATCAATCAATCATCGTCAACAGAATCAGCTTCTACCGCTACGTAGTCCAACAATGATCCTCAACCCATTTGCGTATCACAACGTTGTGGCACACTTGGCTTTACGCATCATTTTTCCAACAGTACTTAAATAGATCTCCACAGACATAATTCGAGGATGCCTCTAGCGATGGTGGGAGAAATAACTAGAGGTCGCTATACAGCGATTCTTGCGATACCGTTGATATCGATTCCGCTAGCGTCCTACGTAATCCATGTATTTAGCCAGAGCAATTCTCCTACGGATCAACGATACAATCCGTTAATAGGAGGAATAAGAATCGAAGCGCCAATCGATGACTACGTCATGGTTGGTACGATAGGGTATGTTGCAAAGGACGATCAAGGAAACGTCGGTATTGTAACAGCAACACACATCGTTGATTATAAGACGAGCAATGAAGTGTATCAACCAGTTATCAAGAAAAACAACGAGTTAGG
>JAMOOB010000088.1 GCA_027066265.1 Desulfurococcales archaeon | reverse complement strand
CTCTAGTACTAAGTTCGCGAGCTAATTCATACATGGTTAGCCAAGGCTTCTTTTGCAAAGCTCTCACGATGTCTAGATCCATACCATCGAAGCTGGCTTCCTCGAACAACTTCCTGAGGTTTATGTCTACACGCGATGCCAACGCTTGCTCGATTCCGTTCCTAAGTACTTGATCGAGATCGTTATTTATGATTGCTTCGAGTAGCGTTACTAAGGGTCTACTTCGAATAACTGAGTCGAAAACGAATACCCGTACTTCAATATCCCTAATCCTGTAGATTCCTTCACTTATGCGTGCCGCTTTCGGAGGGTTCAACGTGATAAACAGTTTGTTCGGAGCTACGAGACCTACACTCTTAGCAAATGGAACGTTTTTAATCACGTGCTCTATTCCAACGTTTATGCTCACGTTGTTCAGTAGCAATATAGCTATCTTGAGCCCCATTCTACTCGGGACAGCATCTACTCCTACATGGATCCCATAGAATTGAAGCAGGTTAAAGAACTGTTTAACGATACTCGTACTAATTCCAAGGCTCTGTGCAATCCTCGTAGAGGTTAGCCTAGGTAGTACGTAAAGCGATTCCAAGTACTTTAAACACGTCGCGAGATCCACGTTCCCTCCAGAATTTCGTTCTTAACACTTACCGCGCTTATAGATCTCTGTATAAATTTTGCTCTCATACCTTTCTTCTCGTTAACTAATAGAAAAGCGTATTGCCTTCGAAAGGATTACATTTCTTGGGCGGAACCATGAAGATCCTCAAGCTCACGAAGTACCTAACGATAATCGCGTTGGCGATACACATCGCTATAGCAGCCATACGCGCAATACCACTGGGTGGCGATCCGATACCACCCGAACAGGACGAAGATCCGTTTTAACGGGGTTACTCACCTTGTAGCTAGATCAATCTTTTTACTAGCTATCATTCAACTCTACACATCTTCAGCTCTCGTATTAATTCTTCTATGCTTGTATTGGTTGGTGTTCCGGGTGTGAATGTGTGTATGAGTGTGCTTTCTACGATTGCTGCTATGAATAGGGTTGCGTAGGCTATGGGTATGGAAGCGAGGTATATCTTGACGGCGTTTCGTAGGTTTGGTCTACGTTTCTTCGATACGATGCATAGGGTTAGGTACGTGCTTTCGAATAGTGCTATGCCGTACGCAAGTAGTTCGAGGTATGTATGGGGTGATAGGATTAGTCCTAGCGCTACGCTTGTTGGACCGATGCCGGGTGCGTTGAGTAGGCACTCGATCGCTATCCCCATCATGACGGCTACGCGAGCCGTGTTGTATATTACGAATGCTGCGATGGGTAGTCCTAGGAAGGGTACGTAGAAGAGTAGGGTTATGAATGCGTTGTTGAGGAATATCGCTAGGTATAGTGGTGCTTGCTCCACCTTCTCGAGAAGCTCCTTCAGTGCTCCGTGTTCGAGCGCGTGGATAACCTCGTTGATGGTTGGCGGTGCTAGGAAAGAGATAGCGAATATCGTTAGCAACAGTGCTGCGAGCAGCAGAGCCATGGCAACGATCCAGCCAACAACGTGCTCCGTAAACACTTCGCTACGCACCCCGCAATAGGTTTAGCGAGAGAATAGATAAGTTGATGAGGCGACCTCCCTATAGCTTCGCCTCGACAAAGCTATCCATTCGTGGTAGGTATGAGGTTAACGCTTTCGCAAATCTACGCCTACGTACTGATCGATCAGCTCGAGAACGTTAGGTACCTAGCGAAGCTTCAGCGCTTAGCATTCCTAGCTCTCTACGCAGAGCTTCGCAACGATTACCTCGTACTCCAACCCATGGAGACTCCTCTGAGGAACGTTCTAAACTTCGTTGTTGGTAGACGGGGTCCCGTATCTAGGGTGTTGAGGAGGGTCGTGTTGGAGGAGCTTCCATCGCTTGGATTGATCAACGTCGAGTGCTTGAGGCGTAGCGGTTCGAGATGCTTGGAGTGGTTCGTTGAGCGTAGGAGTAGGGTGGATGTGTACGGCGATGCGAAGAGGATGGGTATAGACATCGATAGGGTTAAGAACATCGTTGCTAAGCTCGGGGATCTGAGCGTAGGTAAGCTCTCGAAGCTCTGTAGATCCCTAATACATCCGTACGAGAACGAGGTTGGTACACCCATCGAGATCGTCGTTGCTAGGATTCTCGAAGCTAGGAAACCCGTAGACGAATTCCTTCGCGTCGTGGACGAGATCGTGAAGAGCGTGGGTGGTAGCTGTGAAGCGTTTGCGGAGATCTAGGGACGAGGTTCGGTGTAACCACGTAGTTCTCGAGACCTACTTCATAACGTCGATGCTAGGACTAACGCCGAGCTATCGAGATTGCTACGCTGCTCTCCTAGAGATGTTCTTCGCTAACGAGATCGAGTACCTCGAGCTATGTCCCTACGCAGTCCTGGAATTCGTAGCGTTCGCACGATGTGGAAAGATCGTTAGGGAGGATGGCGAGTTGCTGCATGTGTTGATGGACGTCGACGAGGTGGTCGTTCGCGGCATAGAACTCGTTTCTAGGATGCTACGCGAGTTCCGTAGATACGTAGCGCTGAACAAGTTCAAGCTTGTTCAGTGGTACTGCGAATCATTGAAGGGAGCGAAACCCGATATGTGTAGAGACGTCGAGGAGGTTCTCGAAGTCGTGTTGCCTAGGCTAAGGATGGAGGATCTCATCGAGGATCTTAGGTACGTCAAGACGTTGCTCAGCAACTTGAAGAGCTTGCCCGGTAGGAGAGCTTCGATGCTTAGCGCTATGATAGCTTCCTACACCATTAGGAGAGCTCGATCTTCGCGGAGAAGCGTATGCGTAGCATCTCCAACGAGCATATACTCCGAGCTCGGAGCTCCTTGGCTCGATGTGAAGCAGTTGCGTAGGAGAGGCATCGCTAGGATACCGACATAACCTCTCTAAGCATCGTATAGCGGCGAGGATAGGTACATGCCAAGCGATGAGAAGCCTACGCTAACCCTTCGAGACGTTAGGAAGGCTTGCGAACGTGGGCTTCTCGTGCTTAGCATAGATAGGGAACGACTCGACGAGTATCGAAACTTCGTTACCACACCCATAGGACGCTTAGTCGAGGTAACAGGTTTCGTAGTGCATCTAGGTACCAAGACGTACCTACAGGTGTTTGCAGGTGTAAGGAGTTCGAGAATCGAGCTTCTAGGC
>JAMOOB010000087.1 GCA_027066265.1 Desulfurococcales archaeon | reverse complement strand
AGCTTCTGAACAGCGTTGCCGAGCTAATATACAGCGAATTTCTTAGGGAGGAACGAGGGTTTGCCGTAGTCGATAGGCTTGCAACGGGTGTGAGCACACCCGTGGTCAAGTTTGCTCTCTACGAGCTTCTGAGGGTTGCGGAAGCAAGGAAAGATCCTCGCATAGAGAAGGTTGTGTCCATGATTCTCGCAGGCCTAGATTCGGAGGAATGCCTTGAGCTCGCACTCGAGCTTTCTCGATCCATAGCTGTCCTCGCACTAGCCAAGAGGTTTAGGGGGTGATGATCGTGGTTCTCCAGAAGAATAGGTTCGTATCCATAGGGCTTCGAATGCTCGTAAACGTAGAAGCGCTGAACATGGTTGAGAGCGTAGGTAACGTAGTTAGGCACCGTGTGGTACCCTACGTGCTTAGGATTAGACCTGGTCACTACGTGCTTAGGTGGGTACCAGCGATAAGCGGGGAATCGCTTGCCCATGCGTACCAGGTTCATCTTGCCGAGGTTGCTAGGAGTAGAGGTTTACCCGTATGCTACTGGTGTTCGCGTGGAGAATTCGTTAAGCACTTCGACTTACTGTTCTGGTTGAAGACCATGGACGCCCTACCTTACAGCGACGAGGAGAAGAGGATTGCTCAGAGCTATGCATCGAAACAACAGTTCACGCTCGACGATATACGAGACATCGAGAAAGCTATCGTGAGTAGCTGCGTAGTGGAAGATGTATGCGGATTCCTAGCTCAGCAAGGACCCACCAAGAGAACTTCGAGGTTCTACACATCCTTTGCTCTACCAACGGAGGAGAGCGTGAAGAGTGGTGCCGTTGCTCTAGACAACCAGTTCTTCGTTAGACACGCTCCCGAAGCCGAAGCCAAGAGAACGACCGTACCCGAAGTACGTGGAGCTGCTCAAGCACCTTACTACGTACAGATCGGTTCCGCTATCTACGGAGTTACCATGAACTTCGAGATCGATGGCATTGGTGTGAGCTCGGTAACGAACGAGAAGATCGTGAACGAAGACGAGGCTAGGAAGAGGAAGGAAGTTGCTCTAGATGCGTTGAAGGAGATGCTCGATACCAAGATGTTCGGAGCCAAGCTAACGAGATTCAACCCCGTCATAGACTACGAGATCGCTGTAGCCATCGTCCAGAGAAACGTTTCGCTAACCGTATCGCCGCCAACCAAGAGATTCGAGGAATTCATCGAGCATACCGTGGTACGAGTATTCAGGGCTCTGAAGGATGTGAGCGACGCTAAGGCGAGGGTATTCCTATGGGTACCGACCAACGATATCGCTAAGGAGGTCGAGAAGGTTCTGAACGATGTAGAGACCAAGCTAGGTGAAGAGTATAGGAAGATGATCGAGAGCAATAGGTTAGGGGTAGAGCTACTCGTATCGCCATCGATTAGAGACTTCGTCGATAGAATCAAGCAGAGCCTAGGGCTATCGAAGTAGCTTAGCTGCGATGGGCAGGATCCATGAAGATCGCTAGAATCGAGCTTGAGCTACATTGGGGTTTCAGCGTAAGACCTTTCCCAGGCTCTGCTTCTCAGCCTAGCCACCTCGTTCCTCCGCCAACAACGATCTTCGGAGCTCTTGCAAGAGCGTACAGCTGGTGTTTCGAGAAGAGCTTTGCAGAGATACACCTCGAGAACGGAAGGATCGTGAGTGCAACGAAGAGGTTCATCAACGCTTTCGGAGCTCCCTACGTTGCTGTAGGTCTATTCTCTGGAGAGGGGGGTGACGAGGAGGCACCTCCATTGATACGCGTTTCGCAGATCGTTAGAACGTTTACGGGTCACTACCAGGCTAAGGTAAACATCGATCAGTGGGCGCAGCGAAGGATTCTATCCGAAGCCTTTGGTCCCTACAGCTTTGGATACACGATGTGTAACCATGGAAGGATCTACCTCTACATAGCTCTCGAGAACGGTGTGGAGATCCCTAGGTGTTGTCTATGGTCGTTGACTAGGCTAGGCTCCAAGGAATCGATCGTTTCCGTGAACCGTGTAGATAACCTGCAATGCATCGAGATCGAAGA